>JAFTVH010000175.1 GCA_017465845.1 Lachnospiraceae bacterium
AGCTGAAGATTCTGGCTATCGAAAACCAGGCTGATATTGATTACACTATGCCCTGGCGGCATATGAACTATGATTCCCTGGAGTACGGCCAGCAAATTAATAACATCAAGAATCAGAATAAAAACAAGGAACTGCCTATGACAGGTGCTGAGTACAAATGCGGTCTGTACAGTACGGACCGACTGGCACCTGCATTTACAGTATGTCTTTACACCGGCAAGGAAAAATGGACAGGACCAAGAAGTCTGAAAGATATGATGGATTTCGGCGAGGACGACGAGTTGTGGGAACAGTTCTTTTCCGATTATCAGATGAAACTTATCTGCATCAATGAATTGGAGGATTTTAGCCGGTTCGAATCGCCGCTAAAGGAACTGTTCATGGCGATTGCCTGCCGTCAGGATAAGAAGAAGCTGAAAAAGCTCATAGCAGAAAATAAGTCTTATCAGAATATGGACAGTGAGACTGCGGAAGTGATGGGAGTGATGATTGGAATGAAGATGCCAGTGGTGAAGCAGAAAGAGGAAGGTAAAGGTGTTAATATGTGCGAGGCTTTGAGAGGGATGTTGGAAGACAGCAGAGTGGAAGGCAAAGAGGAAGGAGATGCATTAAGACTTATCTCTCTGGTGCAGCGAAAGTATCGTAAAGGAAAAGCATTAGCCGTAATTGCTGATGAAGCGGAAGAGTCGCCGGAAGTAATCGAGCCTATACTTGATTTGGTAAGGCAGTATCCTGAGGAGTCAGGTGAGGAGATTTACCGGAGAATGCAGGATTAGTGAATTTGTAGATTCGATAGTCTGTAAACAAGATTGTGCAGAGAGTATCAGGCAAGATGATGCTCCGAGTATCACTTTTTACGTATATTTAAAGAAGCGGTAAAATTGACACCATCTGATTATATTCGAAAAAGATGTCTTACTGAAATTGTTCATGGGATGATGGACACCAATCGTTCGGTTTCGGACATCGCCTTTGCATATGGTTTCAATTCAAAAGAAAATTTTACCCGTGCTTTTAAAACAGAGCATAAGATTCTTCCAACGGAATTCAGGTCATCTAAAAACAGCTTGAAACTATATGAGCGAATGAGTTTTGATACGCCTGCTTTCCACCTGGAGCCAGAGTTTATTACCCTTCCGTCATTTGTACTTGTGACATATAAGTGCGATGAAAAATATCCACCAAGCTATTGGAATAAATACAACGCAAAGAAATGGTCAAGAAAACTTTCGGGTGGGGAGATCGCTGAAGATTTCGGGGTGAGTAAATGGAACGCTTCAGAGAATAAGCTGGATTATTATATAGGTATCCCGGAGAAAGCGGCGAAGGGAGACCTTTCCGGAACCGTTACGCTTTGTATAGAAGGCGGACTTTATGCTTTGTTCCGGACACCTCCTGCCACACATTTTGACTTTGTAAATACCATTCACCGAACCTGGGATTACATATATGATAAATGGCTGCCCGAAAGCGGATACGAGAGGAACAGCGGATTCGAATTTGAAAGTTATATTGAGGAAAGCCGGACTTTTTCAGAAAAAATCTATATTCCCATAACAGAAAGGACGACCATATGAAAAAATTACATGTTACACTTGAAGGCATCACAGATACAACAGGATATTTGTTTTCTCTTGCAAAATGCTTCGCAGCGGTACTGAAGAACAGCGAATATAAGGATTATGCCGAGGATATCATTGCGGCGAGCGGTTTTGCCTTTCGTATGTGGGTGGACGGCAGCCAATTGTGTCCCAGTGCGACCAGCATTTGGGATTTTAAGCAACAGAAGGAATGGTTTGAAAACAGCGGGCTTATCTGCGAATATAGGGAGCGTCTCTGGGGAGAAGATGCAATTGAGGAAGAACGGCGGCTTGCTGCAATTGCATTGATCAGGCAGTCCATTGATAAACAGTCAGCAGTTGTGGCGTGGGATGTCAGCGGATGTGAATGGGGTATTATTACAGGTTATGATGACACGGACAATATTTTTTCCATACTGAAAATAGACGGCAGCGAGGATTGCCTGTCATATGAGAAGCTTGGCAGGCTGGAGATTCCCATATTATCGGTCTTGGCTGTCGCAGGTAAACAGGAAAAGCCGGTGAACCAGCTGATGGCTGATACGAAAAAACTTGCCGTGTCGCATTTAAATGGCATGGAGTGGTGCGAGAATGCAAAGGGGTTGGCAGCCTATGATGCACTGGTCGCGTTTGTTAAGGATAAGCTTACCTGCGATACTGCCTGGAATCTTGAATATTATCTGGGAACGTACGCAGCTTTAAAGTGGTATGCATGGCAGTTTTTTGAGAAGTATGGGGAAGCGGAGCTGGCTGAAAAGTATAGGACTGTGTACGATGCGTGGAAAGCTGCTTTTGATATGAAGTGTTCCGGTGACGTGACAAAGCAGGGCGTGAAAGAACAGATTGCGGGGAGGCTTCTGGCGGCGAGAAATGCGGAGCGGGAAGCGGTTGGGCTGATGGAGTACGGTTTGGAATAAAATTAGCGTTGCTTAGAAATTTTTTCAGTATATGCGGGCAGCATTATGAGTACGGCAAATGGAATGTGGTAGAATAGCCGAAACTATTCTATCACATTTGTTTAAAAATAGGCTCAATATACTTCTTTATCAGTTCAATCCTATCCTTGGCTCTGGGAGCAAAAATCGATGCAATGGCAACCACCAGATTCCGCTCAGTATTAACATAAATGATATTCCCGCCATCGCCCATTGCCGCATAACCGGGCTCTTCATCGTTGCTGATCCACCACAAGTATCCATAAGGAAGATTGCGCTGTTTCCATCGGCTCTGCTCAGAGGTACTTTCCGCCACCCAACGTTCGGACACAATACGTTTCCCATTCCATATCCCTCCGTTTAAGAGCAGCTGCCCGATTTTGGCCATATCCATAGCCCGCAGCGTCAGCCCCCACGCTGCAGAATTTATGCCTTTCGGATCAGCTACCCAGCCACTGATACCGGTAGCCTGATTAAATGCCAGCTGTTCCTCTTTGCTATGGAAGATAATATTGTCCTCCACAGAAATATCAAGCGGCTGAAAGAGATTGTCTCTTGCAAAAGTAAGGACAGACTGCCCCGTTGCTTTTACAAGAATACCCGACAGAATATCCGGTCCCACGACAGGCGCATAACGGAACTTTCCAACTTGTCTGCCTCCTCCCAATAAATCAAGGGAAAACTGCACCCAATCGTCACTCATAAAATATTTTTTGTACGGTGCAAACCAATATTTATAGGGCGCAGTCATGGTCAGCAGATTTTTAAGCATTACATCATGCAAGCTGCGGTTACTTGCTGCATATTCCGGAAAGAAATCCGACACCTTCTGATCTACGCTTTTCATATATCCTTTGTCTATGGCAATCCCAATCAGTATGGAAAGAATACTTTTCGTTACAGAAAATACATGAATGTGACTGTTTTCTGTACAATTATTGAAATACTTTTCATAGACGGTCTTACCGTCCTTCATTACGACCATACCTGCAATATTGGAATAGTCTTTCAGAATCGCATGCTCCAAATCTGCTATTTTTTCTTTATGTTCCATTTGTTTTTCTCCCTATAAGCCCGAAATCTTTTTCACAGGACAGTAAACTTCCGTGATGTTATCCATTTCACTTGCAACCTGTGTCGGATCGGTTACATATACTTCATAAAGCGCATTACTACACCGGTATCCTTCTTTTTCTGCCCACTCGCGCTGTCTGGCATAAACCGGGGAAAGCTCCGTATAAGGTCCGCGCACAACCGTTTTTAAACATAGTCCCGGGCAAAAATCCCTTGTTCCCGTGACGTACTCCTGTACCGGGATGGCAAACTCTGTATCCAGACCGGCGGGAGTATATTCTGCGCTATGGAAAAGCACCATCGGCGGGGCTGTCATGGTTAACTTATCCACTGCAATCTTTTTGAACAGCTTACCGAAACAACCGGCATATTCCGCCGGAAAATCTTCGGCCTGCACCATTTTTCTGACAGACAAAAGAAACATCGTCGGCACATCAACGAGCTGAACATCAATGTCCTTCATGTAGGACATAATGGAGTTCCCTTGCTTTAGAGCGGCTATGTCGCTCTCCAATTCGGCTAAGACTTTTTGATAATTGTGTACCTGTTTTTCCATCTCTTTTTTCTTACGCAGTAATGCCGGGTAAAGGGCATCATCTTTCAAATCCCCGGACTTTAAGATCGTCTTGATTTCTTCTAGTGAGAAAGAATAGGCTTTTAAGCGGTTGATCAGCAGCATTGTTTCCAGCTGTTCAATTGCGTAATAACGATAGCCGTTTTCGGGGTTGACTTCACTTGGCGAAAGCAGGCCGATTTCGGCATAGTAACGAAGTGTCTTGGTTGACACCTTACATATATTTGAAAATTCTCCGATTGATAACATGGCAGCTCCTCCTTGCAGATATCAGGGGCAAAAGGCTCACTTCGGGTTCTGATGCCTTTTGTATAATATAGTATAAACTTTGCCGTAAGGGGAAAGTCAATAAGATTTTTTTGATTTATGCATTGTGCAATAAACAAAACTTCCAGTTTTGTTTGCAAAGATAGCCGCGAAGCAGCGGAAAGCGCCGTAGGCGCGGCAAAAAGCATCTTCGATGCTTTGCGAATGGCACGGCTGAACTGATACTTGTGTAATGTGGAAGAGTATAGTATAATAAGTACACAATGCGTAAAACGAGGTGAAGATATGGATGTTCAGCAAAGAGTGATAGAATTGCGGAAAAGTACAGGTATGAATCGTAAGGAATTCTGCGAATATTTTGAGATTCCGTACAGGACAGTAACGGAATGGGAGCGCGGGACACACAAGATGCCGGAATATGTTTTGCGGATGATGGAGTATCAGATCAGGATGGAGAAATTGAAGAAGTCGGATTTGAAACAAGGAAAAGAGGTATGATTTATGAAAGCAATCGAACTTATGAATGAACTATTTGCCCTGGCGAAACCGGGCGAATACCAAAACACCTGCGATACCTGCAAGGCAGGCGATCCTGAAAGAGAGGTAAAGAAAGCAGCGCTGTCTATGTTTGCAACGCCTGATGTGGTAAGACAGGCTAAGGAATGGGGAGCAGACCTGCTTATCGTACATGAACCCACCTATTACAATCACATGGATGTTCACCACGATGAAAAAATTGAAAATGAAAAGAGAAAGCTGATTGAGGAGTCCGGAATTACTTTATATAGATATCACGACCATCCCCACCAGACAGACCCAGATCAGATTGCGGCCGGACAGCTGAGAAACATGGGGCTTAAAGGAACTGTTGAATACACAGACGTTTTTGACCTTGTTCGCCTGCATCTGGATGAGCCGCTTACTCCGCTGCAGCTGGCTCAAATAATTGAGGAGCGCCTGGGTATTAAACACATTCGTATTTGCGGCACAAGAGACCTACCCTGCACAGTGGTGTCGGGAATGTTCGGTACACCGGGCGGTGTATTTGAGGAATTGAAGAGTGAGAAGAGTGAAATCGTTCTTACCGGTGAGGCCTGCGAATGGGCATTGGGCGAATATGCCCGTGACTGCGCGCAGCTTGGTCATAAGAAGGCACTGTTGATTATGGGACACATTGGCTCTGAGCGTGATGGTATGAAATATATCACTGATCTGGTAAAGGAAATGCATCCGGAAATAGAAGCGCAATACTTTGAATGTGGGGAAGTTTATACTTATACTGATTGAGTTAAAAAAGGGTATAATAATGATTAGTGGATTTGGGTTGGAGGTGCACATATGGCAGAAAGCCAAAATGTTGAATGGAAAGAGTCCTGGCGTGACGAATATTTGAAATGGATATGCGGTTTTGCCAATGCACAAGGCGGTAGGATTTACATCGGTATGGATGACAATGGACAAGTTGTTGGCATACCTGACAGTAAAAAGCTGATGGAAGATATACCGAATAAAGTGCAAAACACAATGGGAATCATTGTCGATGTCAATCTTTTGGAGGAAAAAGGAAAGAATTATATTGAAATTATCATTTATCCCAGTTCTTATCCGGTAAATTATAAGGGAGAATATCATTATCGCACCGGCAGTACAAAACAACAGCTTCGGGGAGCTGCACTGACACAATTTTTTGGTGTCAAAAACGGGATTTAAATGGGATTCGGTACCGGGTAGTGGATTTGATCTATCTGAAATACCTAAAAGCAGCAATATCATATTATAAAGAAACAAGAGTGGAAACATACCCATTTCCAAGGGACGGTATTCGCGAAGCTGTGTTCAATGCGCTTATACATTGCAATTGGGCAGAGAGCGTTCCGATACAGATTCGCATCGAGGAAGATGAAATGTGTATCAGTAACTGTTGCATTTTGCCTTTTGGATGGACGGCAGAAACATTACTGAGTAAGCATACCTCAAAGCCGTATAACCCGGATATTGCAAATGCGTTCTATCGTGCCGGATATATAGAGTCCTGGGGACGTGGAATTCAAAAAATATGCGATTCCTGCAGCAGTCTTGGTACCAGAAATCCGGAATATATTGTGCATGGCGGAGACATTATGGTGGTGTTTGAGGCACTTCAAAGCGCCAAAGTGTCAGAATTTAAAGCGCCAAAGTATCAAAATGATACTTTAGATGAAACTTTGGAATATAAAATTGTAGATTTACTAAAAGTAAATGCTTATATGAAACAGACTGATTTGGCTAAGGAACTTTTAGTTTCACTTCCAACAGTAAAAAGAAGTATTAAGAAGATGACAGATGACGGAAAAATTGAGCGTAAAGGCGGCAAACGCTTCGGTTATTGGGAAATTAAAAAATAGAAACATCAGGAGGAAACAACAATGTTACAAATAGGAACAAAAGCCCCATCTTTCACCCTGCCGGATCAAAACGGCATCCTTCACACCCTTGAAGAATACAAGGGAAAAAAGGTTATTTTATATTTTTACCCAAAGGATAACACCCCCGGCTGCACCAAGCAGGCATGTGGATTTTCCGAGCGGTATCCCCAGTTTACGGAAAAAGGAGCAGTTGTAATCGGTATCAGCAAGGATACAGTAGCATCCCATAAGAAATTCGAGGAAAAATACGGCTTGGCATTCACTCTTCTCGCAGACCCGGAGCTTACAGTCATTAAAGCCTATGATGTCTGGAAAGAAAAGAAAAACTACGGCAAAGTATCTATGGGTGTAATCCGCACCACATACCTGATAGATGAAGATGGTGTGATCATAAAAGCAAATGATAAAGTAAAAGCAGCAGAGGACCCCGCTAAGATGCTTGAGGAAGTATAATGAAGATTATTTTATCTCCCGCCAAGAAAATGAATATCGATGTGGACACGCTGGAACCCAACGGACTTCCTGTATTTCTTGAGCAGACCGAAGAAATTGCTGCCTGGCTGCAGGAGAAAATGCCGCAGGAGCTTAAGAAGCTTTGGGGATGCAACGAGGCAATTGCCGGGCAGAACGTGAAACGTCTGAGAGAAATGAACCTCAGGAAAAATCTGACACCGGCGATTCTCTCCTACGAGGGAATCGCGTATCAGTACATGGCGCCTGCCGTTTTTGAGGACGGGCATCTTACATATGTGCAGGAACATCTGCGCATTTTGTCAGGATTTTATGGTGTCCTGAAACCAATGGACGGTGTGACGCCATACCGGCTTGAGATGCAGGCGAAAGCAAAGATTGGAGAATATAAGGATTTATATGACTTTTGGGGCAGCAGGCTTTACCGGGAAGTCAGAGATGTGGATGGCGTTATCATCAATCTGGCTTCTAAAGAATACTCCAAATGCATCGAGAAGTATCTGACAGAGCAGGACACCTATATCACATGTACTTTTGGAGAAATGGTAAATGGAAAGCTGGTCCAGAAAGGGACTTACGCCAAAATGGCAAGAGGCGAAATGGTTCGTTTCATGGCGGAGAAGAAAATAGAAGAGCCGCAGGAAATGAAGCTCTTTGACAGGCTTGGGTATGTATATCGGGACGATTTGTCCTGTGAGACGGAGTATGTGTTTGAGAGGAAATAAACATATATGGGGTATCTAAGTCGGCAACGATTTGGATACCCTTTTCCAATGTTTATAATAAAGCGAATTCTTTTCCCTAAATAGTACATACTAAAACCATCAAAAGAATTGAGGGCTTGCTATGGAATCTATTTGGAGAAAACAGACTGAGGAAATCAAACCGGAAAAAGGTACACCTTCATCAAAAGTACAAGATACACAGTGGGATGTCATCGTAGTCGGAGCCGGTATGACCGGGCTTCTGACAGCTTATTATTTAAAAGAACGCGGCAAAAAGGTACTGGTCCTTGAGGCAGACCGGATTGCAACCGGCCAGACGGAGCGTACGACAGCCAAGATTACCGGTCAGCATGACCTGAAATACAGTAAGCTGATTCAAAAAACAGGTATGAAAAAAGCCAACATATACGCCCAGGCTAACGAGGCGGCCATCAGAGAATACGAGTGGCTGATAAAGAAATGCGGGATAGACTGTCAGTTTGAGCGGGTTCCGGCCTATCTGTATACGCTGCAGGATGCAGAATTATTAGGAAAAGAGGCTGAAGCTGCGTCTCACTTAGGGATCAAAACGTATGTGACCGATCAGACAGAACTTCCCTTTCCGGTAAAGGCTGCTTTGTGCTTTCGCAATCAGGCGCAGTTTTCACCGTTACAATTTATCAGGCATCTGGCTGCGGAATTGGAGGTTTGGGAGCATACAAAGGTGGTTGATGTTAAGGGAAAACAGGTGTTGGCAGAGAAGACCACGCTAACAAAAGAAAAAATCGTCCTGACAGCAGAGCACATTGTACTTGCCACCCATTATCCCCTGAAAAATGTCCCGGGATTCTATTTCCTGCGTCAGCATCAGGAGCGGAGCTATGTCCTGGCGCTTTCCGGATGTAAAAAGATAACAGGAATGTACTACGGAATAGATGAGGATGGCCTTTCCGTCCGGCAGGCCGGAGACTATTTACTGCTGGGTGGAGGCTCTCACAGAACGGGAGAAAATGAGACAGGGGGAGCGTATGCATTTCTGGAAAAAGCAGCCGCACAATATTTTCCGGGCAGTAAAGTGGAAACACGCTGGTCGGCGCAAGACTGCATGCCTCATGACGGGATTCCGTTTATCGGGAGATATTCTATTTTTACACCGCATCTGTATGTGGCGACCGGATTTCAGAAGTGGGGAATGACTTCTGCTATGATCGCCGCCATGATCCTGGGGGATGAACTGTGTGGAATGTATAATCCTTACGCAAAGCTGTTTCGGCCGCAGAGACTTAAATTTAGGGCATCCTTTGGGAATCTGCTGGTGGATGTGGGAATGAGTGTAAAGGGGCTTACCAAGGGACTGCTTCACAGACCGGGAAAGACAGTGGCTTCCCTGCAGCCTGGGCACGGGGGGATTGTCACGGTAGATGGGAAGAGGTATGCCTGTTACCGGGACGAGGCAGGGGAACTTCATCAGATTTCTGCCCGCTGTCCGCATATGGGCTGCGAACTTGCATGGAATCCGGATGAGAAGAGCTGGGATTGCCCCTGCCACGGTTCCCGGTTTGATGTAGATGGAAAGCTGTTGGATAATCCGGCGAAACGGGATGCTTAGCCCTCATTTTGGTGTTGTTTCACATGCTCCAGGAACTCCGGCGTCCTGGACCAGTATTTTACACCCCAGTTCTCGAAGTTCCATTGCTCCATGTAATCATTGCATTCGTAGTCGATATAATATAATTTGTCTTCCTTCACAATAAAGTTGGTGGGAAAATAATCGATATTCAGCCCGGCATCATAAAGCCGGTCGCACATGTCACGTATCTGAAACAAGTAATCTTCTTCTACGCAACTATTTAAAACCAGGTCATAAATAGTCGGCCCTTCTATATATTCTTTCAGGATACGTTCCCGGATGCGGTCTACATCCAAAAGCTTTGGCATGGGAATTCCGACTGCCGTCAGCCTCTCATAATCCCGAAGTTCACTGTCCAGCTTATCCCCGAATTGATAATAGCTGCAGGGCTCATGATGAATCTGCTTGAGGGTATATTGATGATTTCCGTCTGTTACCAGATAAGAATAGCCGCCCTTGCCGTGACCGAGAAGGCGCAGGACGCGGTATTCGGTTTTATTCACTTTGATGGTTTGTTCCATGATGATTCTCCTCTATGATACATCTGATCTGTTATAGTCGTTACTATTCAGCCATCATCTCGATTTCGCCGCTTCGCGGCTTTTCCGCTGCTGGCGCAGCTACAAATCTCGATTATGGCTAAGCGCCATATGCTCAGGACAACGAAATTTGTGCTTAGTGAGCAAGCTCCCACGCACAAATTTCGTTGTCCTGAGCGCATGGCTGGATAGTAACTAATATTCATTATAAGTATTACGGAAAGTTTTTACAACTACAAAAGACTACCTGCAAGAGAAAAGATATGGTACAATGGGGAGGAGATGGAAAGCGGAACCGGTCGAAATACCGTGCTTTGCAGGAAGAAGGAGAGAACATAATTCATGAAGAAACCAAATTACAGAGCACTGTTGCCCATAGGTGTATTTCTTGTGCTTTATCTGGGACTGGGCATTTTATTTGAATACATTTTGAAGATTCCTATGGGCTTTTATAACATCCCCATTGTGGTAATCTTTCTGGTGGCGCTGTTGGTGGCATGCATCCAGAATCCTGAACTGAAATTTGATGACAAATTGGCAGTCATGGCGAGGGGTGCAGGTGATAAAAATATCATCACGATGGTGCTCATTTTCATGGTGGCAGGTATCTTTGTGGGTGTGGTAGGCAGAAGCAGTGCGGAAAGCGTGGCATATTTTGTGCTTTCCTTTATTCCGGCCAGGTTCGCGGTGCTGGTATTGTTCGTGGTAAGTGCTTTCGTATCCCTTGCAATGGGCACCTCTGTGGGAACGATTACGTTAATTGTACCCATTGCGGTGGCGGTGGCTGACAGCTCCGGGTTCGGCGTGCCGTTGTGTGTGGGCGCAGTGGTGGGAGGTGCCATGTTCGGCGATAATCTGTCCTTTATATCGGACACCACCATTGCAGCCTGTAACGGTCAGGGTTGTGAGATGAAAGATAAGTTTCGTGAGAACTTTCGGATAGCGCTGCCTGCAGCGGTTGTGACCATGATAATCATTCTGGTAAGATCTATGGGAACGGATGTGGGCGAGGCCGTAATCGGTGAGTATCATCTTGTGCAGGTGATTCCTTATCTGGTAGTCCTGTTGGGGGGGATCGTGGGAATCAATGTGTTTATTGTCCTGTTGGCGGGAATTGCGTGCGGCGCGGTGATCATGCTGGCAACAGGTGCCACAGCAGCAACGGACATGCTTGCCAATATGGGCTCCGGTGTATCCGGAATGTTTGAGACCTCCATGGTAGCCATTCTGGTATCGGCGATTTGTGCTTTGATTGAAGAATATGGCGGTTTTGCAGCATTGCTCCAATTGATCACCGGAATTTTTAAAGGAACAAAGGGCGGTAAACTGGGTATGGGACTTCTGGTAGGTGCCATGGACGTTGCAACCGCCAATAATACGGTTGCGATCGTGATGGCAAATCCCATTGCAAAAGAGATGGCGGAGAAGTATGATATTTCTCCCAGGAAAGCGGCATCCATCCTGGATACCTTTTCCTGTATTTTTCAGGGAATCATTCCGTACGGCGCGCAGATGCTGGTAGCAGTGTCGGTGACGGCGGAGCTGGGACATGTAGTTTCGGCGTTTGAGATTATTCCCAATCTGATCTATCCGCTGATGCTTCTGGTCAGCGTGCTGGTGTTTATCTTTGCGGATAGCAACCTGCGTAATATTGGGAATAAATCATGAATTATACTTGCGCATTATAGTTCTTGCATGATAAAATATACTTGCGTACTATATAATTTTGAAAAAATAATCTTCTCGTATTATAATAAAAACTGGAACAGGAGGTTTTGCTGTGGTTTTTAAAAGGAAAATATATGACAAATTGCTGGAGTGGAAAAATACTTCCAACGGCAGCAAAGCAATACTCATTGAAGGTGCCAGAAGAATCGGAAAATCAACCGTAGCAGAGGAATTTGGCAAAAATGAATACAAAAGCTATCTGATAATTGACTTTAATGATGTCAGTGAGAGTGTAACAGATGCATTCCAAAATTACCTGAATGATTTGGATACATTTTTCCTGATTTTGTCCACTGAGTACAGGGTTCAGTTATATGAAAGAGAAACGCTCATTATCTTTGATGAAATACAGCGTTTTCCAAAAGCAAGACAGTCCATTAAAAAGCTGGTAAAGGATGGCCGCTTTGACTATATAGAGACAGGATCTTTAATCTCTGTAAAAGAAAACGTAAAAGATATCACCATTCCTTCTGAGGAACGCAAACTGAAAATGTATCCTATGGATTTTGAAGAATTCTGCATGGCTTTGCAGGAGGAACAAATGGTGAAATACATTAAAGAATGTTTTGAAAAGCAACAGCCGCTGGAAGAAAAGCTGCACCATAAAGCGATGCTTCTGTTTCGCCAGTTTATGATTGTGGGAGGTATGCCGCAAAGTATTGTTGCCTATCTGGAAAATGGCAGAAGCTTTCAGAAATCAGACGAAGAAAAAAGAGATATATTATCTTTGTACCGTGATGATATCATGAAAATTGAGAATAAATACAAATCCAGAGTTCTGGCTGTTTATGATCAGATTCCGGCCTTTTTGTCGAAGCATGAGAAAAGGGTAGTTTTCTCAGAAATAGAAGCGCAATCCTCTTTCTCAACCTTTCATGATACTTTTTTCTGGTTAAGTGATTCTATGATTGCAAATGAATGCTTTAACTGTACGGAACCCAATATTGGACTTTCTTTGAATGAGGACCGGACCTATGTAAAATGTTATATGGGTGACACCGGCTTACTTTTGAGTCATACTTTTGATGAAAATGAGATTATGGAAGAAAATTTGTATCATATGCTGCTTTTGGGAAAATTATCTGTGAATGAAGGAATGTTCTTTGAAAATGCTGTTGCCCAGGAGCTGACTTCCAAGGGACACAAATTATTCTTTTATACACAGTACAATGAAACAAAGCATCGGAATGATATTGAAATTGATTTTATTATTTCTAATAAGAGTAAGACAAAATACAAGATATTCCCGATCGAGGTAAAGTCCACGGATAGATATAGTATTACTTCTTTGGAGAGATTCGTGGAAAAATATAGAGAGCGTATAGGAAGAGCGTATGTGATACATCCTAAAAATTTAAAGGTAACGGAAAATATTTTGTATTTGCCGGCGTACATGATTATGTGTTTGTAGAAAAACGGACAAAACACTCGAAATAATTCTTACAAAAAAACAGCATACTAAAATAAGTCCCCACCAACAAGTCAAGCCGCCAAAACGGCAGAATGCGAGGAAGTATGCTGAATCATCTGAAAAATCAAACAAGCCCTTACTTACTGCAGCATGCAGATAATCCGGTAAACTGGTATCCATGGTGCAACGAAGCATTTGAACGTGCAGAAAGGGAAGATAAGCCCATATTTTTAAGTATCGGTTACAGTACCTGTCACTGGTGTCATGTCATGGCCCACGAAAGCTTTGAAGATGCGCAGATTGCAGAGATACTGAACCAACATTTTATACCCATAAAGGTAGATAAAGAGGAAAGGCCTGATATCGACAGTATTTATATGTCGGTGTGTCAGGCCTTTACCGGCAGCGGCGGGTGGCCCACTACCATTTTTCTGACGCCGCAGCAGAAGCCTTTCTTTGCCGGAACTTATTTCCCGAAAACTGCCAGATACGGGCAGATTGGATTAAAGGAGCTGCTTGAGGCTATTCAGGAAAAGTGGAAAAATGACCGGGGAGAATTGCTGGAATCGGCAGAGGAAGTATTGGCATTTTTGCAGCAGCGAAGTGCAGTGCGAGTGAAAAATGTAAGTTCTGTGAAAGATAGCAAAAATGCGGCAGAAACGCAGCTTATCAGCACTGCATTTGAAATCTATAAGCGTACCTTCGATAAAGCCTATGGCGGCTTCGGAGAAGCTCCTAAATTCCCAACACCTCATAACCTGTTATTTTTAATGAAATATTATGAAAAAAGCCATGAGGAAGAGGCGCTGAAAATGGTGGAGAAGACCTTGCTTCAGATGTATCGTGGCGGAATGTTTGACCATATCGGCGGCGGTTTCAGCAGATATTCTACAGACCGCTTATTTTTAGTACCGCATTTTGAAAAGATGCTGTATGACAACGCGCTGCTGATTCTTGCCTACTGCAAGGCATATCAGATTACCGGGAAACGCATCTACTGTGATGTGGCAGAGAGAACAGCCGGTTATATCTTGCGGGAGATGACTTCGCCGGAGGGCGGGTTTTACAGTGCCCAGGATGCGGACAGTGAAGGAGTGGAGGGAAAATATTATCTGTTCGAGCCTTTGGAGATAATTGCAATCCTGGGAGAGAAAGCAGGAGAAGAATTCAATCGGTATTATGATATTACAGAGAAAGGGAATTTTGAGGGGAAGAGTATTCCTAATTTGCTGCAGAATGCCATGCCTCAAAATCTCAACGCCTGCCTGCAGACTGTTTACGAGTATCGCAAAAATCGATATGCACTGCATTTGGATGATAAGATACTCACATCCTGGAATGGCCTTATGATTGCAGCTATGTGTCACTTATATCGCGTAACAGGAAATAAAGTATACCTTGATGCCGCGGTGAAAGCCCAGCAATTTATCTTAAATCAGCTTTGCAAAGAGGAGACATTGCATGTCAGCTATCGAAACGGTCGACGCAGCGAGAAAGGATTTCTGGATGACTACGCAAATGAGATATTTGCACTGCTTGCTTTGTATGAGGCAACTTTGGATGAAAGCTACCTGGAACAGGCAAGGAGCTTCTGCCTAAAAGCGGTGGTTGACTTCTATGATGAAGAAAAGGGTGGCTTTTTCCTATACGGAAAGGAAAATGAGCAGCTGATCCTGCGCCCCAAAGAAACCTATGACGGTGCTGTATTCAGTGGAAATTCGGCGATGGCATACAACCTTGTACAGTTATCTTTTCTGACAGACGAGGAAGACCTTAGAGAATTGGCTAAGCAGCAGCTTGCGTTCCTGAGTGCAGAGGCAGAGCAATATCCTGCCGGGCAGGCTATGTTCCTCGTGGCGTTGTTGGATGATATTGATCCCCCGGAAAAAATAACCGTAGTGGTTAAAGAGATGCAGGAGATTGCGGATTTACCCCGCAGGGTTTCTTTGGATGCAATCGTTCGTGTATTAAAGGAGCCAACGGAAGAATATCCGCTGAAAAATGACAAGACCACATTTTATGTATGCCGCGGCCGTGCCTGCCAGCCGCCGGTGAATGAGTTAAATCATGATTGGGGCAGCTGGAAATAATGGTGTCAGGAAGTAATGTATATTCTTACTTTTTATTGAAATAATAAGAAAAAAAAGAAAGGATAAATGACTATGGAATATTCAGATTCAGAAAAGCTATTAAGAGAATGTGATGCCGGTTCCAAGATGGCAGTAACTTCTATTGATGATGTGATTGACAATGTCTCTGATTCAGGCATGAAGCAATTATTAATGGAAAGTAAGGAACATCATGAAAAACTTGGGAATGAGATTCATTCCATGTTGAATCAGCATGAAACAGATGAAAAGGATCCTTCCCCGATTGCAAAAGGTATGTCCTGGATGAAGACCAATATGAAGATGAGCATGGACAGCAGTGATGCTGTTTTGGCAGATTTGATTACAGACGGGTGTAATATGGGTGTGAAATCTCTTAATAAGTATCTTAATCAATATAAAATGGCAGATGATACATCCAAAGGAATCTGTTCAAAGTTGATATCAATCGAGGAAGAACTTTGTAAGGACTTGCGTAAGTATCTGTAGAAACTGCATACTATAATAGTTCAGTAAACAACCCATCGGAGCAAAATCCGGCGGGTTGTTTTACTTAATACAATAGAACTGTATTTACTTTAAAGGCAAAATGAGAAAATCCCCATTTTATGCAAAAAAATTTTATAAGTATTGAAAAAAAAGCTTTTTTTGAATATAATGAAAATATATTTTGAACAAAAATCGAAAGCATCTCGATTTTCAAAAAGGTACACTGTTTTATATTTATGCTGAGAAAAGTGTAGATATGCAAATGAGAAAAGAACTTATGAGGGATTAAAATGAGTAGTGAACAGTTGTGGAAGGAATACACAGACATTAAGTATTCGAATAATGTCAATAAAAAAATCAGCGTTTTAACAATGTGTGCGGAACAGAAAGAAGATGAGCTTCTCTCTCGCAGTGCGAAACGTGATTTAGGACTTATCTATTATCAGGCAGATGATTCCATAAAGGATATCGATAAGGCAAAGAAATATTTGAGTGAAGCTGCCGATGAAGGTGATGAGAATGCAAAGCAGTTCTATGGAATTATTTTATACAATGAAGGTAATTTTGCATCCTTTTACTATTTCCGTGACGCAATAGAATTGGGGAATATACATTCGGCATATATGATGTATGACAATCTGCATATGAAAGAAGATAATGCCATTGCAAAAAGAATCAAAAGTACAGTAGAAGAACAGATAGAAGATTTAGTTGATGCTTGCAAGTGGAAAATTGAAGACGGTAAAGATGAAGATGGTGCGCCCCAGTTTGCATTAGCGCTTGTGGGTCTTTACGATTTGGGAGAAAAGCTGGGAATTGACAGAAAGAAAGGGCAGGAATATTTGAAGCTCGCACTTGAAAAAGGCAACTCATATGCCCAGTTTATGCAGCAGAATCCGGTACTGATGAAGCCGGAAACGATGAATCAGTATAAACCGCCCACACCAAAAGAAATGCAGAAAATGGATAAAACACTTGCGAAAGCACATTTGGCTGAGGGAAAGAAAAAGTCAGGAATGAAGATCAAGACAAAGCTTATAATTGCTTTGATTATTGCAGTTATAGCAATTGTGTTCTTTTTGAAAGAGGTTTTGATCAATGCAGCAGTTTCGTTCATTGGGGCGATTACTCCTATTTTAAGCATAGCTTTTCTGATCGTAGTTGCCTACATTGCGTATGGTGATGACAAAGGTACTGCCTCGTCTCCCACACCGGACTACGATCCGATGAAAGAATACAAAGAGAATATGAGTTTTAAGAATATGCCTACCCATATTTATGATGATAATAATAATCGTTGGGATAAGATGTATGCATATGATAATTGTGCAGTTTACCAAAATTTTGATTTAGGAGAAACAACAATTACTTCCTGTGATATTGCAGGTAAATATGCATACGGTTATGGAGGTCACTTCCATTGGTACTAGGATATTTGTTCTCATATGGATATGTTTTATTGGTTTTGCTTATGGCGGTGATAGCCGAAAAGTTTAAGTTACTCAGCCAGGAAGGAAGAAGGAAGCTGGTGCACGTTCTTTTGGTCTTCACCTGGATCATTATGGTTACTTATTTGAGGGGTTCCATACATATGGTTGTTATCCCGGCCAGCTTTGTGATTTTGAATATGCTTTCTTATTTAAGTGCCAAAAAGGCGGTGGGCCCTTCTGTTCCGATTCTTTCAAGCATGGAGAGAACCGGAAAAGATGAGACGCCGGGAACCGTGTATTATGCTCTTAGTATCATGATTATGAGCATTGTTACACTTGTCAATGAACAAATGATTATCCCATGCGGAATCGGACTTTTTTGCATGGCCTTCGGTGATGGTATGGCAGGTGTGGTCGGAAAAAAAGCCTCCGGGATATTTGCAAAGCCCATAACAAAAGAAAAGAGTCTGGGAGGCAGTATAGCCTGTATCATTTTCAGTATAGTGGGCTGTGAGTTATTGCTGCTGTTTATGGGGCAGGATCCGGCATTTGCCAGGGTTGCTCTCATAGGAATACTTTGCGGGGTATTAGAACTTCCCGGTCACGGGCTTGACAATTTAACGGTTCCTTTCGGGTGTATGATGATTGCTGCCTTTCTTTTATAAAGACATTACGATATAAAGACTTTATGAGGAGTGCTTACATATGATGACAGAGATATTGGCAGCTGCCGGGGCAGCAGTTTTCATTACTGCAGTTACCAGAGCAAAAAACGCTTTGACATGGCCGGCTGCCCTGATGGCTGATGCAATGCTGATTTTTATTACCTGTATGAGCGGACTACAGGAAGCAATGGCTTTGATCGGAATGTATTTAGCGGTTTTCGTTGTAGACATGATCTTCGGAAAGAAAATGGAACACGCTACCAAAGAAATTCAGGGAAAAGGCGGAATCCGAGGGATAAAACAGGTTTTGGCAAATGGAGCAGCGGGCTGTTTTTGCATTTTTTTGTATCGAATTACCGGTGAATCTGCATTTCTTATTGCTTATTATGCATCGATTTTCGAAGTAATGGCAGACAGTATTGCATCGGATGTGGGAGTGTTGTCGAAGCGTCCGCCACGGGATATCTGTACCTGGAAAGTAGTTTCAAGAGGGATTTCCGGAGGCGTATCTGTTCTGGGGCTATTGGCAAGCGGATTGGTCTGTGTCGCCGGAGGACTGGCTGCCGGAGCGATACTGCATAGCAGCTTGAAGGACATTATGATCATCATTTTGGCCCCGTACCTGGGCATGCTGACAGACAGTGTGATCGGCTCGTTGATACAGGTGAAATATACCTGTTGTGTCTGTGGAATACAGACGGAACGTACAGAGCATTGCGGAAAAAAGACAATGATATCCGGAGGCTGCAAAAAGATAAGCAACAGTATGGTGAATACAATCTGTACGGTGGTTGCGGCCATAGCAGGCTGTTTATTTGCAATTGTTTGATAGAGAGGGCAGGGAGATATGTTTGGATACTTAGCAATGCACAGTTGTTTTCAAACATTTAAGATGCATAGATGTTATGCCAATTATTATTGCGGCACATGCTTCGGACTGGAACATAATTATGGACAAATCAGTCGATTCCTTTTGAGCAATGATGTTTCTTTGCTCGGCATATTATTAAAGTGCCATGATAATCCATTAAAAGAGCGTTATCTTTGCTATGGAAAATGCAAGGAAAAACATTGTATTTTTCATGGTGGCCGGTGGAACCGGATGGCAGCTATCAATCTGCTGCTTGTAAATGAAAAGCTGAAGGATGATATCAATGATGAACGATCATGGAAAGCTGCATTAGGAAAACTACTACTGGGAGGGCATTTTCGGAAAGCGGAAGCAAAGTATCCTGAAATGGCAGAGGCCATCGCACAGGGATATGTAGAAATGTACAAGCTTGAAAAAGCAGGAAGCGGAATACGCCCCATTGAAGAATGCTTTGCAGATATGATGGTAAATACCATGTCGGAATGTCGCAGTCTGGAAGAGTGGGAAATTGATTATATCCGTCATATTTCAAGATGGATTTATTATATCGATGCATTAGATGACTATGAAGAAGATTTTAAAGCAGGGAAATTCAATTCACTGAAAAAAGAAGATGCTCCCACAATGTATGATTACACCAAAAAGTACATGTCCACGATTGTTGATGATCTGCAGTACATATACAGAGATCTCAACAAAATCCTGGAGATAATGCCGCAAAATACACCCGAGGATGCACTTCTTCGAACGTTAATTTGCCATGATATTCCGCTTCGAACCGCTAAAGTTCTGAGCGGAAGAAAACTGGAAAAAATAAAAATCGGGAGTGTTTGGGAAGGCTCGGACAGAAATTCATGAAACGAAAGACATTTATTATTGAAGAATATGAAATTGAAATACAGGAAACTGTGCAGAAGCTGATTGCAGCCATCGTTAAAGAAGGGGATATCGACCTCATGATCCGCCTGAAATATTATCATACTCCGTTGACCCGAAGACTGATAGATAGTATTGCGGATACCATAAAAGCAGTGGGAAAAGAGCATGAGTTTGTTGTAGATATTGTTCTGGAAACGGATCAGTGGAAAAAGATTAAACAGTTACGCAGGAAACTGAACCAATATTCTATCAGCTTGGATTTGAAAGTATCTGACGGGCTGCAGGTAAAAGAAATCGCACATTACAAAAAGAAGCTTTTACTGGACAAAATCATGTTATCCTGTAAAGACTATGATACCTTTTATCAATCCTATCACAGGTGGAAAACAGCAGGATTATCTATCGCTTTAGAAGAGTATGAGCTTACGCTGAAAGAATATCTGCAATTTTTTGAAGAATGGATTCATGACCCGAAGGCAACATGGTTCGTACCTTTTGAGGACATTATCAGCTGTATGATGACAGGCGTCCCGGCAGGTATCTGTGAACACAGCTCATGTATGGGAAAATATTTATATCTGGATCAAAATAAAAAAGTATATTTTTGCGCAAAGAAAAGAGAAAATACGCAGATGTATTCTTTGACAGAGAATGTGCCGGATCTCCTTTACAATGAGATTTACGATAATGCTCTGGGCATGGCCATAGAAAAACGAAATCAGTGTGCTGAAGAATGTGAGCTATTTGGACTTTGCAGAGGTGGTTGCCCGTTAGATGAGAAATTAGCGGAAGCATGTGGTGAATATATTCAGAAAGTCTCCCGTATAGGAGAGTTTATTGAAAAAGAAATAGTAAATTCATTTACTGACATTGAGAATCCGTGTATGAGGCAGTTTTACTTGAGTTTGATTGCATACGGATTTCGTTTCTCGCAATAGCGAGGATGCAAACAGGTATTTAGCGTCTTAAAACGTCTAAATAGATAATCATATGAGAAAGGAGAGGGCGAAGATGGGTGAATCAAACAAGCAAAATCAGTATGAAGCACAGGATCAGCAGGCTAATCAGGCAAAAAAACAGAAATGCCAATGTTTGACATGTTGTTGCGACTATTTGAAATGGAGTGTAAAAGCTGCATGTAAAATGTGTGAATGCATTACCAACTGCATGTAATCACAGCATAGAAAGTGCAAACTGTTTGACCTTGGGGTCAGCAAAGGCGGCATTCGTATCCTATTGAGGCAGATACGAATGCCGCCTTTATATGCAGTGTGGACGGAAGTATTATCTTGCTAAAAAGATATCCCTATGATAAACTTTACCTATACCAATTGATATAATCTTGTGATATTTCGGCGGCATTTGCTGTTGCTTCGGAAAGGAGAATATATAGATGGGAGTATATTTGAATAGCAAGAAACCATATCTGTTGTTTCGGGAAGATTTTTCTTCGACATATTTTGTAGATAAAACAGAAATCCTAAAAGAATTGGTTCCTCTTGTAGAGTTGAAAGAAAACGTCATTGAAAAATCGGGAGAACATGGTGGAAAAGGGCATAAGTATGTATGTATAACCAGACCTCGTCGTTTTGGGAAGACGGTAATGGCTAATATGATTTCTTCCTATTTTGGCAAAGGAATCAACAGCAGTGAAGTTTTCAGGGGGTTAAAAGTTTCCTGCTGTAATTGGTACGAAAAGCATCTAAACAAGCATAATGTGATACACATCATGTTTAATGAATTGCCGGATGAATGTACCACCTACGCCCAGTATATTTCCAGAATAAAAAAGAGATTAATCAGTGATTTAGTCAGAGCATATCCGGATGCACATATCAACGAAAATGATGCTTTATGGGATGCATTTAATAATATTGTAGAGTTTGTTAGGGAAGAGAAGTTTATTTTTATATTAGATGAGTGGGATTTTATATTTCATCAGGACTTTGCTGCTGATGAGGATAAAGCGGCTTACACAAAATTCCTCAGTATCCTGTTAAAGGATCAGCCTTATGTGGAATTAGCTTATATGACGGGGATTCTTCCCATTGCAAAGTACTCCAGTGGTTCGGAGCTGAATATGTTCTATGAATATACCATGGCTTCGGAGGAGAAATTCAGTGATTTGTTTGGATTCACCGAAGCGGAGGTAGATAATTTATATAAGAAATATCTGGCAAGTTGCAATGAACCTAAAGTAAGCAGGGAAGGTCTGCGGACATGGTATGATGGTTATTATACCCGCTCTAAAGAGCGTATCTATAATCCCCGTTCTGTGGTTGCTTCATTACTCAATAATAATCTGGGAAATTATTGGACCAGTTCGGGACCGTATGATGAGATTATTTACTATATCGAGAAAAACGTAGATGATGTAAGAGATGACATTGCTTTAATGGTATCCGGTGAGCCTGTTCCTGCAAAGATACAGGAATATGCCGCAACATCCATGAACCTTTCAACAAAGGATGAAATCTTTTCAGCCATGGTAGTATATGGTTTTTTGAGCTATAAAGATGGCTATGTATCTATTCCTAACAAGGAGTTGATGGATAAATTTTCCAACATGGTTCGGAAGGAAACAAATCTTGGATATGTATACCGTTTGGCAAAAGAATCAGGGCGAATGCTTACAGCAACGAAAGCCGGAGACACAAAGACGATGCTTGAAATTCTGGAGTATGCTCACAATACAGAGGTTCCGTTGCTAAGCTATAGTAATGAAGTAGACTTGACGGCTGTAGTCAATTTGGTTTATCTGGAAGCCAGAGACAGTTACAGAATCGAAAGGGAAGATAAGGCCGGAATCGGATTTGTTGATTTTATCTTCTATCCGATGAAAAAAGATGATGATTGCATCATTATTGAATTGAAGGTCGACCATACAGCCCAAGAAGCCATTCAGCAGATAAAAGAGCGAGGCTATGCGCTCAGGTTTCAAGGAAGATTGGGAGAAAAGCCGGAGTACACCGGACGAATCCTGGGTGTTGGTATTGCATACCACAAAGAAGATAAAAAGCATAGCTGCAAGATAGAAGTTTTGCGAGAAAAGATTTAGGAGGTGCTGTTATGGCATTTATGGATTTTAAATTTTTTAGTGAATCACTGAGAATGCAGACGGAGGTTTATGTAGTTATGCCTCAGAGAAGTTCCGCAGGTGAGATAGGCATTGAGAACAAAGCAGAGGCAAAGAAGTATAAATGTCTGTATCTGCTTCACGGTCTGAGTGATGACCACACCATCTGGCTGCGCAGGACATCAATCGAGCGCTATGCAACAGAATACGGAATCTGCGTGGTAATGCCCTGTGGTCACAGAAGCTTCTACACAGATATGAAGTACGGCGGAAAATACTATACCTATATTGCAAAAGAACTTCCGCGGGTCATCAGAGAATTCTTCAATGTGTCAGATAAGCGTGAGGATAATTATATTGCCGGCCTTTCCATGGGCGGTTACGGCGCTCTAAAGATCGGACTCAGGGAGCACGGCAGCTTCTGCGCGGCAGCAGGACTGTCTTCTGTTGCGGACATCAAACGGGAAAATTTTGATGAGGTGTTGATTCCGATTTTCGGTGAGGAGAAGAACATCCCGGCAGAGGAGGACCTCTTCAGCTTGGCCGAGATGAATAATGAGAATAATGATAAGCCGAGGATTTACATGGCTGTGGGTACGGAAGATTCCCTGTATCAGGACAATCTGAGACTGAAGGCGAAATTCGAGAGCCTTGATTATGATTATACTTATCGTGAGGGTCCCGGCACACATTGCTGGAAATTCTGGGATGAGTATATACAGTATGTTTTGAAGTGGATGTTTGGCTGATAAGATTATGCAAAGAGATAAAAGAAATTCAGGAGGAAAAGTATGTTACTATTTTATATTCGTCATGGAGACCCGATCTATAATCCGGACAGTCTGACGGAACTTGGAAAGAAACAGGCGGATGCTTTAGTAAAGCGCATGGCAGAGTGTAATCCTGATAAAATATATGTTTCCAGTTCGAATCGTGCCATTATGACGGCAGAACCCACTGTCAGATTCTTAGGCAAAGAACCGGAAATCCTTGACTGGTGCAATGAAAATCATGCGTGGCGGGAATTAACCGTTACCACAGAGGATGGCAAACGTAAGTGGTGTTTCCAGGACGAGGCAACATGTAAGCTTTTGGCATCCAACGAAGTGAGACAGCTTGACAGACAGTGGTATGAACATCCCCGGTTTGCAAATACTAGATTTAAGGAAGGAATCCACAGGATTCAGAGAGAGACGGATCAATTCATGTTGACTCTGGGATACAGGCATGACAGTGAAAGGAATGGTTATATTGCTGAGAGACCCAATGATGACAGAATCGCTTTGTTTGCGCATCAGGGCTTCGGACTGGCATTCTTAAGCTGTCTGCTGGATGTACCTTATCCCTTGATGACACTGCATTTTGACATGGGGCATTCCGGTATGACCGTGATTGAATTCAAGGGTGACGATTTCGTGATCCCTAAGGCGCTGCAGGTGGCTAATGATTCTCATATCTTTGCGGCGGGGATGAGTACGGATTATCAGAACAGGGTGCATTTCTGATTCAAAATGGTTGAATAAAAAACGTATTCTAATATCTATGAAACAACTCGCAGCAGATATCAGCCATTTCTTCCGGTGTCTCCTGCATCCCATACTGAAACCATTTCACCAGAATATCTTTTGCTGCACTCTGCAGGGCGATTGCGCGGTAGCGCTCCTGCGGAGGCAGCTTTTTTACTTTATTTTCTGTATCTAAACTGGTCTGAAAAATAAAGTCAGGAGGCATTTTAGCCTGAACGGAACGATTGATGATGGAAGTGATGGTAATTTTGTCAAAGGGCATTTCATTCATCAGATAAATCAGGGCTGTCTGAATGCATTCCTTGGTAAAGCGGTTGGACTCTGCATTGGACATGCGTAAAATGTTTTTTTTCTTGGCTTCACGTTCTTGTTCGTTCTTATTCTGCTCGCTCATATTTGCATTCTCCCTTTCATCCTATGTGGCTGATAGCTGGCAACAGGCAAGTATGTGGTGCCGCTAGGTCGGGCGGCAACGACAATACAAAATATCAAGATATTGTTCAGTCCGAGCAAAATCAATTGACTCTCCCAAAAGTTGATGATACACTTGTATAGTCTATCCTATTGTAATATAGGAGAACAATAATTGTAAAGAGTATACAGGTGATAAAATGTGGAAAGAATATTTTAGCATCCCCAATCTGATGGGTTATTTTCGAATTCTCATGATACCGGTATTTCTGGGCGCCTACTATAATGCAAAGACACCTGGTGATTATGTGACAGCATTTGCGATACTTGCGGTATCCCTTCTGACAGACTTCTTTGACGGGAAGATTGCCAGGAAATTCAATATGATCACAAATTTCGGCAAAATGCTTGATCCGGTAGCGGACAAGCTGACCCAGGGTGCCCTTGCCATTGCGGTAACATTCAAGTATCCAATTATGAAAGTTCTGCTGGTATTTTTTATCTGCAAAGAACTTTATATGGGAATCATGGGCCTTTATCTGCTGAAAAAGAAGGATTTCCATTACGGAGCACAGTGGTACGGTAAGATCTGCACAGGTGTAATGGATGTGGGCATCCTTATCCTGCTGTTATTCCCGGAAATGGATTATCAAATTGTATTTGTATTGTTTGTGCTCATGATGGGATACATGATCTTTTCATTGGTGAAATATGTACAGTTTCATCTGGCAGCAATAAGAGGAACCGTTATGACAAAAAAACAGGAGGCCCCCGGTACCTGATATCTCTACTGCTGTTGGCAGGATATTTGATATTTGGGGGCATTGCACCGTACGTAAGACAGCCTGAGGTGGGGGCGGACTTTCAGAATCGGTTCGATGCGAAAAGTTTTTATTCGGAAAATGTTTCCTGTGACAGAGCAGGAATTGTGGAAGAGAATGGCGATGCACTTAAAGAGCGCATTCGCATGATAGAGTATGCTAAAGAGAGAATTATTTTGTCCACATTCAGTTTTTATTCAGATGTTTCCGGAAAGCAGATGCTTTCAGCCCTGATATCGGCAGCTGAGCGAGGTGTTACAGTACAGATACTGGTGGATGGCTTTAATTTTTTGACCAACATAAAGGGGAATCCGTATTTTCATGCGTTGGTAAGAACGGAGAATACTGAGGTCAGAGTATATAATGATATTAATCTGCTGACTCCCTGGACAGCCATGAGCAGAATGCATGACAAGTACCTGATTGCCGATGAGAAGGTCTATGTGATGGGAGGGCGCAATACTTTTGATTATTTTCTTGGGGACCAGGAAGGGTATAAGAATTATGACAGAGATCTTCTGGTATATAATACCGGAGGTGAGGAATCTTCCGTCTATCAGCTGCTGGATTATTTTGAAGGAGTCTGGAATCTGGAGTACTGCAAGGTCTGGAAGCCGGGCAAATGGCTGACGGATACATCCGGTGTGGATGAGGCAGAAGATGAATTGCACCGGATTTACAGTGCCATGAAAGAAGAGCGTGTGGACTGGTTTGAGGAAGTCGATTACGAGAGTTGTACCGTGCCTGCCAATAAGATAACCTTGTTATCGAATCCTACAGAGCTGTATTCCAAGGAACCGTGGGTGTTCTACGGGCTGGGACAATTGATGCAGAATGCCCGGGAAAAGGTGGTCATCCACACGCCTTACATTATCTGCAATAAGATGATGTATGAGACCTTTACCGATGTGTGCAGGAAAGGCATTGATGTTACCATTATGACTAACTCCGCCCAGAACAACGGCAATCCCTTTGGGGCGGCGGATTATGTGCTTCACAAGGAGAGGATACTGGATACCGGCATGAACGTGCTGGAGTATGACGGAGGAATCTCTTATCATGCTAAGAGCATGGTGATAGATGATGATCTGGCGATTGTCGGATCCTTTAACATGGACATGAAAAGTGTGTATCAGGATACGGAGCTGATGCTGGTGGTGAACAGTAAGGAGTTGGCAGCACAGCTGAATGGGTTGTTTGAAAGCTATCAGACGGATGCAACGGAGGCAGATCCTGAACGGGCACCTGTGGAAGAGCTGTTTGGCGGGGATGTGTCCGGGACCCAGAAGGTGCAGAGGTTCTTTATTATGTTGCTGGATCCGGTGCTTAGATTTTTGTTATAGAAGAGTGTTGTGAAAAGGTGAACTTTAAAGAATTGTACTTCCATAAAATTTATATACTACACCATAAATAGATAGTGGGGCATATCAGTATTGATATGTCCCATTATCTATTACTCCACCGGACCGCATTGTTGACAGCTGCAGCTAATGTAGCAGTAGCTGTTTCCTTTTTGGGCGAGATTAGTCCGAATACAT
>JAFTVH010000176.1 GCA_017465845.1 Lachnospiraceae bacterium
AAGGTATGGCAGTACTTCACAGTAATTCCAGACTTCAAGGCAGTAGGTGTAAGAAACCACGAGAGAAGCATGGGATACATGGTAGTTATCCGTGCGGTTAACACAATCGATGCAATGACAGCTGAGATAGAGAGACTTGATTATGATTTCTTGGAGAAGGTTGTGGACAGAATCACTACTGAGGTTCCAAGTGTAAATAGAGTTTGTTATGAGCTTACTAAGAAGCCAGTAGCGACTATAGAGTTCGAATAATTTTAAAAAGCTCGCAAAGCATTGAAAAATCAAGCTTTGCGGGCTTTCTTTATGCCTGTTGGTACTATTTTGGTACTACGCATGAGGCCACGTAATCTTCCATTCAAAGTATTCATTTGGGGTAATTTCCCCAGTCTTTAATTTGTTTTTCATTTCGTTCCATTCCAAAAGAAAATCATTTACAAGTCCATATTCAAAGGTGACAGCAACGGGAGCACCGGCTGCCATGTACTCGTTATCATTATAGGTAAGTTTTACATCGTCATCTTTGGTAACTGGTGTCATGGCTGCAAGACGGATAAGATTGCCGGGAGCCTGATATTCAGGGAAGTGCTTTCCGGTAGCAGGAGCGGCACTTTCCTCTAACCAGAAAAGAGTCTCGATAATGTCCTCAGCTGAGCCAAGGCTGTAATCATCAAGTGCCTTGTAATTGCATTTAAGGACCTCTGCAATCTTAGCAAGCATATCTGCCTTAGGCACGCGGGCGCCGGTTTCATACTGTGCGATTCTTACAGACATGCTCTTGCCCTCGAAGCCGAGAGCGGCACCGAACTCGTCCATGGTCATCTTGCGGAATACTCTTATTTTCTTAATTCGTTCGCCAACTGTCATTGTGGTTCCTCCAATCTATAGAAAAACTTTCTAATCATTTTTGTATAAAAGAAGTATAGCACACAAAAATCTGCATGTGAAGATACTAAATAAAAAAGTTTAGAAAAATCTGTTAACATTCTATACAAAATAGTATAGTATAACAACCAAGAAGAAATTCTATACAGAATGGTATAGAAAGATAAAATGAACGCACATTGACAATTGAATGAGCTGTATCCTATATCAACAGACCTTGCCAAGAGCTTTGGATAATCAAAGGGAGCGAGGGAAGACACTTCCATCAAGGGTGGGAAAGGAACTCGTGCAGGAGTAGCCCACAGGCATTTGCTAAAGGCCGGTTGTAACACCAGCGGTATAGGATATGTGAGAAAGCCAAACCGACTTATCGCCTTAAGCATTAGCAGTTTTCCGTTTCGAGTATTTTTTGAAAGGGAGGAGGTGACGCGGATGGAGAACATGTTTATACAGGTAGACGAGGTATGTGAAATCCTTGGGGTATCACGTTCTAAGGCGTATCAGCTGATGCGCCAGCTCAATGCAGAGCTTGAGAAGAAGGGGCGTATTACCATCCATGGAAAGGTGCTTCGTAAGTACTTTATGGAGAGATTCTACGGAGAGGACGCGGTGTAATAGCTGCATAAGATACAGGAATGGGAGCGGATGCCGGAGGTCTGCTCCCAAATATGGAAGGAGTGATATTATGCCGGCATATAAGGATGAGAAAACGGGAACCTGGTTTGTGAAGTTCTATGTAAAGGATTGGACTGGTGCAAACAAACAGGTGAAAAAGAGAGGCTTTGCTACCAAGCGTGAGGCTCTCGAATATGAACGAAGCTATAAGGTAAGACAGGAAAGTAATCTGGATATGACTTTTGAGGACTTCTTCAAGATATATTCGGAGGATATGGAGTTACGTTTAAAGCGTAATACATGGCTTACCAAGGAGCACATTGTAAGAACCAAGATTTTGCCATATTTTAAGAAGCTTAAGATGAATGAGATTACCGCAGCGGATGTGATTAAGTGGCAGAATGAGCTAATTGCCTACAAGGATGAAAATGGAGTTGGTTACTCCATGACTTATCGTAAGACCATGCACAATCAGCTTAGCTGTATCTTTAACCATGCCTGCAAGTTTTACAATTTGCGTAATAATCCGGCGAGACAGGCGGGCTGTATGGGTAGAGAGGAATCTAAGGAAATGCTGTTTTGGACCACGGAGGAATATAAGCGTTTCTCGGAAGCAATTATTGATAAGCCAATGTCCTACTATGCATTTGAGATGCTGTACTGGACGGGGATGCGACTTGGTGAATGTCTTGCTCTTACTATGGCAGATTTTGATTTTAATAAGAACACAGTTCGTATCTGTAAATCATATCAGCGTTTAGAAGGTGAGGATGTGATTACCACACCGAAAACGAAAAAGAGTAATCGTACAATCAAGCTACCGAAGTTTCTGGCAGAGGAAATGAAGGTGTATTTTGAGATGCTGTATGGATATAAGGAAACAGATAGAATCTTTCAGGTAACGAAGAGCTATTTGCACCATGAGATGGAGCGTGGAAGCAAGCTGGCAGGTGTGAAGAGGATTCGAATTCATGATCTGAGACATTCGCACGTATCGCACCTCATCGAGCTTGGGTTCTCGGCACTTGCCATTGCCGACAGAGTAGGACATGAGAGTATTGATATTACTTATCGATATGCGCATTTGTTCCCTTCTACGCAGATTGAAATGGCAGACAAGCTGGATGTGGAAAATGATAGGCTGAATGGTGTAGATGATATTGATGATGAAGACGCTACTGATAATTGTAAGATTGTAAATATCGACGATTATCTGGTGGGCTGATATGGAAAGGAGCGATTGCTATGAGTGAAAAAAGAGTGGATAAGTATAATCGCTACAGATGTGTTAATGTAGGCTTCCGATTGTCACCGGAGGAAGCAGAGGAGTTGAATGTTAAGGTTGCTTTAAGCGGCCTAAGCAAAAGGGATTATATCGTGGATTGTCTCTTGAAGCATGAGATTCGTGTGGTGTGTGGAATAAATGTGGCAAGGGCTATGAGAAAGTATCTGGAGGCTATTTTGAAGGAGCTACAGCATACGGCGGAGGGAGCGGTGCCCAAGGAGGAGCTTTTGACATCACTTCAGCATGTGCTGGAGATTCTGGAAAGAGCAGAGGACTAGGTTTTATAGCGCTGGGCGCGGAAAGGAAGAAACTATGAGAGAAAATATTGAGGCGACTGCAACGCCAACTCTTGCAGAACAATTAGGAGTTGAGTACAAGGAGGTGGATGGTCTTTATTATCCCATGCTTACAGAGGTTGATGAAAATGAGTTTCTGCAGCTGGGGAAATGGGGGCATCGCTGGCTTGGAATGATGATGGAGCATGACCGTTATCTGTATAATCTGTACTTTATGTGTGGCGACCTTTATCAGAAGGCTAAGGAGTATGAGGATTATGCATGGCAGCTTCATGACGAACTGGTGGAAAGGCTTAAGGTTTCAAGAAATGCAGACAATGCTGACTTGGATACTATGGAAAAGCTTCATAGGATACAGGACATTGAAGCTACGGCTGAGGAGATAATCAATAATGATTTATATGAGCTGATTGATTCTATCAAAGAACAGCGACTTGAGTTTATTAGGGAATATAGGGAACAAAATGTAGAATAAGAGGAGGATTTGTTTATGGAGGATAAGAGGATTTATTATGTGGGGATTGACCACGGCAATCACCTGATGAAATCAGCAAACCATGTGTTTGAAAATGGTGTGGAAAGGTTGGCTACCAAGCCGACCTTTTCAGGCAACACACTGATACACGAGGGTGTATTTTATAAGATTGGAGAGAAGCGTAACAGCGTAAAGGACAGCAAGCTTGCAGATGATGACTATTATCTGTTGACGCTGGTGGCACTTGCCAAGGAGTGTCAAAGCGGTGCTATACCAAATGGTGCCAGAGTGGTGCTTGGAGTAGGACTTCCGCTGAAGCATTTTGCTACCACGCGAAAGGCATTTGTAAGGTATCTGAAGCGAGAGCAGACTGTAAAGTTTAACTATGAGGATACACAGTATAATTTCACAATCGAAAATGTACTGGTGTTTCCACAGTGCTATGCAGCTGTGGCTGACAAGCTGGGAGATATGAAGGGCGAGTATTTGATTGTCGATGTAGGCTCATGGACTATTGACATTATGCATGTGAAGGATGGCGTTCCGGTGGAAAGTAAATGTGAGACCTTCACTGAATCTATGATTTCAGTAATTCAGGGAATCAGAAGCAAGAGCAGTGAGCTGTTCGGTAAGGAAATCTCGGAGGATGTTATAACCGATTTTATCAGCAATGGAAATTATAGTTGTGCGGAGAAGTACACGAGACTAATGGAGAGTGAGCTGGAAGTCTTTGCTAAAAAGGTGGAGGGAATTCTAAAGGAGAATGGTCACGATACGGAATTTACTAACAGCATTTATGTGGGTGGCGGTGCCAAGGTAATGGCTGCCTACGGTCGCCGAAGCAATAACATTGATTATGTGGTAGATGTCAGAGCCAACGCTAAGGGTTATGAGTATCTGGCAAAACAAATTGCGTAAGGTAAGGTGGTGCACATGATGGGCTTAGGTAGAGAGAGACGGCTGAACTGCCGTCTCTATGTGGACCGACAGACGGATGCAGTAGTAATTGAAAAGCTGGACCGGTTGCTTGCTGAGAAGCATTTTCTAAATCAGACGGAGCTAATAAAGCATGGGATTGAATTGGTTTATAGTGAGGTCTATGAGGATAAAAGTGTGCCGTGGAATGTAGAAGCTTCGGGTGCTGATGCACAAGGGCTGACGAAGTTGCTTGTGAATGCGTTAAAGCCGGAGCTACAGCAGATGCTGGATGATTTTGAGGAAAGAATTGCGGATAGTATGAAATCTATAAATGCCAGTGTTGTAGGCACAGGAGCTGTAGCTGATAATGCTTTGGTTAAAGCAGTGGTTTCTACGGAGAATGAACCAGCATCAGTTGAAAAACCGGAAAAGGAGCCGATTGCAGTGGTTCATGAGGAAAAGGCACTTTCGGGCTCTGCAATCAGCTTTTTGAAGGGCTTGAATGATGATTAAGATGCTATTTTTACTGGCGTCAGAATGGTGACAGGAGTATCTGAGTTGGTGTCAGGCTGACGCCAATTCTATATAAGTATCAATATATCCGGAGGCAAAATGACGCCAAGTGGCGCATATTTGACGACAGCTATGGGCAGCGTGAGCTGTCATATATAGGGTGCAGGTGCTCCTGCCAAGACGGAAAAAGGATGTTCGCCGAGTAGGCGAATATTTTTTTCGGGGAAAGGTCCGACCTTTCCCGTATCTTGCAAAAAGAATGAACAGTCCCCAAGAAAATTTTAGAAAAGAAGGAGGGCACAACCATGGGAATGGGAAGTGTGATTATGACGACAAGAAGCTATAGATTTGGAGGTTATGTGTATGGCAGATGGAAACAGAAGATACAAGTCTGATAAGAAGGTTTACAAGGTTTCTTTTAAGCTTTCTGAGACGGAATTATTGAAGCTGGAGTCTGATGCGAAGAAAGCCGGTAAAAACAGAAGTGAATATCTGCGCGAGCTTGTGAAGAACAGCAAGGGCGTGGATACCACATTTGCTTCGGATAGAAGCTCCTTTATCAGACAGATAACAGGAATTGCAACCAATGTGAATCAGATTGCTAAGGTGGTAAATACCCAGAGCTTTGCTTATAGCAGTGACATTACCGGGCTTAAGCGTGATTTGGAGGAGATTAAGAGACTGATGCAGGAGGTGCTGAGTGTATGGCAATCACTAAGATATTGTACTTAAACGAGGCACAGACCGGAAATCCTGCAGGGCATCTTAAGAATGCTTTGGAATATATTCAGAATCCCGAGAAAACGGAGGAGCGTGTCCTGGTGGGAAGTATCAACTGCCTGCCGGAGACGGCCTTTGAGCAGATGATGGATACAAAGGTTACCTATGGTAAGACGGATAAAAGACAGGGCTTTCATATTATGATTTCGTTTGTGCCGGGCGAGGCAACAGAGGAGCAGGCGTTTGATATTGTAGGGCGATTTGCTCAGGAATATTTGGGAGATAAATACGAGGCTGTATATGCGGTGCATAATGACAAGGAGCATATGCATGGACACATTGTATTTAATAGCGTGAGCTTTGAAACCGGTGCAAAGTATGATTATCGTAAGGGAGAGTGGAAGCGGAGGATGCAGCCTCTTACCAATAAGCTTTGTGCGGAGTATGGTCTTAATATTATGCCGGCGGAGTATGCCAAGGAGCCCAAGAATCTGTCCCGTAAGGAGTGGGAGCTAGAGCAGACCTTTCGGGAAATGATTCTGGCGGATGCGGAGTTCTGTCAGAACCAAGCGACTAGCGTTGATCATTTTATATTTTTGATGAAGAGGATAGGGTATCAGTTTGAGCATGGAAAATACCTTTCCATAAAGGTTCCAGGTGGCAGATGGTATCATCAGCTGGATAAGTTGGATGAGCGATTTGCGGAGGATAAGTTTCATCTTTATCTGGATATACCATATGGTAGTCCGCGATTTGTAGTCAAAACCACTGGGGCAATCTATTGTAAGGGAACAACAGCATTTCAGATGAAATTCTATCGCAGAATCTATCAGGCGAGAATGGTGGAGCAGCGACGCTTTGATAAGCATGCGGCATATCTTGCTAAGGAGCTGGAGCGTATGAACCGCTTGCAGGAGCAGTATTTATTCCTTGTAAAGAATGATATTAAGTCTGTGGAAGGACTTATTGGCTATCAGGTGATACGGGAAAATGAGGTGGATGAAATCTCCAAGCGACAGAAGACTTTGTATCAGGAAAATAGTGTGCGTAAGCGTGCATGCAAGACGGTGGAGGATATTTGCGAATATCAGCTGTGGCATATGGATGTGCAGGAGGAACTGGATGCTCTAAAGGCAGAGAAGAAGGAACTGAATAAGAACCTTAAACTGGTGGAGGCATGTAAGGCTGAATATAAGTCTTTTTCGAGCTTTGATTATACGGATATTGAGGATGAGATAAGGCATTCTGTAGAGGTGCCGGAATATGCGTATGCGGAAAAGAAGGTGGTTTATTATGATGAATATGAGCCTGAGGCGGAGATTGTGGAGATTGAACCTGTGGAGGGTGCATTCGTGGAGGATACGAGTGTAGATGAATCAGATTTATCATATGAGATTTCGGATGTGGTTTCGAAAGAAGCCGTTTCTACGGCAAATGATGGTGTTGCTGATATAGAATTTACCATGCCTAAGGCTGTATCCGTAGAGGAGAGTTCTTTGCTAGATAGAATCTCTTATGAGGAGTATAAGTGTATGACACCTTTGGAAAAGGCACAAAGTTGTGGTTTTACAAGGCTAAGAAGCTATGG
>JAFTVH010000177.1 GCA_017465845.1 Lachnospiraceae bacterium
AACTTTCTATAAAATATTGGTAAGCGATGAATTACCTACCGTTCCAATTCTTCATAATCATATGATATAATCTAAACACATGAAGTATATATCCGGATTTTGATATTGAGTTAAAGCGTTTTGCTATAACCACACCCCTTGATCTAGAGTATTTTACTTCAAAGTATATCAGGAACGGAGTTGATATACCCGAATGGATTATCCTCAAAATTTAACTGCATCTGATCGTTACTGGTATGACCTCATACAGAAATGCCGAACCAGTGGAAAGTCAGATTATCAGTGGTTAAAAGATAACAACATCAAATCACCTACTTTTTATTATCACGTAAAGCAGCTTCGTAAGAAAGCATGCGAACTGCCTGAAGCTACGAAAAGAGCCTCCATACCGGAAGTCCAGGAAGTTGTTCCTGTTTTCTTCAAAGATGAAGAGCTTTCTGCTCCAACTGCTCCATCAGAAACTACAATTCCGGAGGCTTCAGATAATGCTGTTGCTGTCCGTCTCCAGATTCGTGGCATCTGTGTGGAGATCTCAAACTCAGCATCGCAGATCGTTATACAAAATACCTTATCTGCGTTGCGAAACTTATGTTAGGCGATATTTCTGGAATCTCCAAAATCTACTGCGTAACAGGCGCCACCGACATGCGCCGGAGTTTTGACGGATTAATGGCGATTATCCGGGATACTTATCAGATGGATCCGTATGAAAAAGCAGTTTATCTTTTCTGTGGAAAGAGAAAAAACACCCTGAAAGCTTTATATTTTGATCGTGACGGGTTCTGCTTACTTTCAAAAAGACTGGACAGCAATGGCCGTTTTCAATGGCCCCGGAATTCATCGGAAGTTCGTCAATTGACCAGACAGGAATTCCGATGGCTGATGGAAGGGCTGTCCATTGAACAGCCAAAAGCAATCCGTCCTGTACCTCAGACAACCAAAAAGGTATTCTGATTTGTGCAGTATGGAGAAAATAAATTTTTTGTAGATAACCGATTTCTTACGTTTTTTTCGGTTATCCACAGCAATGCACTGAAAGAAAAATCCACTTGCGAATAATAAATCTTTTCAGTTCATTGCTGTGGATAACGTCATTGATAATCAGCTAAAATGCCCGATTTTCAATGAAAATACCAATAATTATCCACCGTCAAAATGACGACTGCTTCATATTGACCGATTTGTCAAAATCCTTGATTTTTCCTATAATTAGTAGAGAAAAAAGGGGGTGCCTACATGTCATATGAAGATGAAAACAAGCTTTTAAAAATGGTGATCGAGACACAGGCATCTCGTATCGCAGATCAGGAAGCAACGATCAAGGAGCTTCGGAGCATGGTAGACGAATTGCGTTCGTTAAAAGCAAACCTTGAAGAAACCCTTGAAGAGTTCCGTCGTCAGTTCTTTGGGGTACGCAGCGAAAAAACTTCTGCCTCAAAAAAAGAAGAAGCCGAAAAGAAAACCGTTCAGGTAAAGGGCTATACTGCAACCCGGAAGAAGAAAGCTACCCGCGAGGAACTCTACGCAAATCTTCCGGTACGGGAAGTCTTATACACAGTACCTGTGGAAGACCGCAGATGCGACTGGTGTAATGCCGAGATGATCTCTCTTAATGCACCTGCATTTGTAAGAGAGGAACTCCGTATCACACCTGCTAAGGTGGAAAGGATCCGTTACATGCAGGAGGTGCTGATCTGCCCGGAATGCAAAAAAGATAAAGACGGTTCTTTTAAAAAGGCAACGGTTCCTTCTGCGCTGATCCCGCATAGTCCGGCATCGGCATCCGCTGTTGCATATGCCATGTTCCATAAATGTTTTATGGGACTTCCATACTACAGACAGGAATCGCTCTTTGATCAGTTAGGGGCAAAAATCCCGAGGGAAACCCTGGCAAACTGGTGCATTATCGCCAGCAGAGACTATCTGTATCCTATCTATGAGATGCTTCATAATGAATTGCTTCATCGCGATATTATTCATGCAGATGAAACGGTATGTCAGGTGTTGCGTGAAAACGGTAAAACTGCACAATCCACTTCATATATGTGGATATACAGATCAGGATCTGACGGTCTGCCCGGAATCGTGATGTACGAGTATCAGCCGGGAAGAAGTGGCGATTATCCGAAACATTTCCTGGAAGGATTCCATGGACTTCTCCAGTGTGACTGTTATCAGGGCTATAACAAAGTAGAAGGTGTCCTTCTTATCTGCTGCATGGCTCACTGTAGAAGGAAGTTTTACGAAGCACTTCCGGCAGAAAGGAAGAAAAGCATAAAACTTCTTGATATCAACTCATCGGAGGCTCTAAAAGAACCTGAGATCCCAGAGAAAGACCTGGATAAATACATTCCGGCAGAAATAGGGGTTGCTTACTGCAATAAACTATTCTACCTGGAACGTACATTTAAGGATTTGGCACCTGATGAGCGGAAGGCAAAAAGATTAGAACAGGAAACTCCTGTCTGGGACGCATTCCTGAACTGGCTTTCCGGATTAAATCCAACCAAAGGAAGTAAGCTGGAAAAAGCGGTGAACTATGCTAGGAATCATAAGGATAGTTTACAAGCATACTTACAAGATGGCCGCTGCGAACTTTCTAATAATGCAGCGGAGCGATGCGCAAAAAGCTACGCTATCGGAAGAAAGAATTCTCTTTTCCATACATCTGTCGATGGTGCTAATGCAAGTGCCATCATCTATAGTCTCGTAGAGACAGCAAAAGCAAACAACCTGAATGTGTTCCAGTATATCTACACGTTATTGCTGTACATGCCGGGCTGTAAAGATAAGTCCGAAGGCATGACACAACTTTTACCGTGGAGTGATTTTATCAAGGAACACTGTATAGGTTTAATAGATGTAGAGAATGTGACCGTGGAAAATCATCCACAGTTGCCGTTTTAGCATGCAATAAAACACAAGGCGATGGATAATTCTATACGGTGTCTTATTCATCGCTTACGAAAAAACATCGCAGAAGTAGAAGAAACA
>JAFTVH010000178.1 GCA_017465845.1 Lachnospiraceae bacterium
CAATACCGACAGCAGCGATAAGGATGATGAGAGTGATCAGGAATCCTTAGACGGCAGTACCGACAGCAGCGATAAGGATGATGAGAGTGATCAGGAATCCGCAGACGGCAGTACCGACAGCAGCGATAAGGATGATGAGAGTGATCAGGAATCCGCAGGCGGCAGTACCGACAGCAGCGATAAGGATGATGAGAATAATCAGGAATCCGCAGACGGCAGTACTGACAGCAGTGATAAGGATAATGAGAGTGACCAGGATAATGACAGCAGTCAGGAATCGGCAGACAGCAATACTGACAACAGCGACCGGAATGATGACAGTGATCAGGGCACAGCAGATGACGATGCAGAAAGCAATGATCAGGGTAATCAGAGTGAGCAGGCAGCAAGTCCAAGTACCGGAGATAATTCCGGTTTAGGCGGATATCTTGCATTGTTGGCAGCAGCTGCGGCCGGCATCATTGCCCTTATTCTGGAAAGAAAGAGAAGAGCAGGAAAGTTCTGAAAGTTATAATATAAGAACTTGAACCAACATTGTTCCACCAGGCGGATTTGCGTTTGGTGGAACAACGCCTTCATAACAGAATTTTGTGAAGAAACAACGTTTGTAAAAAACAACGAATATGAAAGGTGTAGAAACCATGTATGGAAAATTTAAGACAGATACAGCCGGCTATGAAATTAAAACACTGAATTTACCGACCTCATGGGAATATGTATATGAAAACAGGGATGTTCTTTTGAAAGTGGATCAATTCGGACCTGTATATGCACAGGCTCATCCGCCGGGAGATATTATGTTGTTCAAACGGGAAACACATGAAAAATATTCTCCCTGGCTGATCAGAATAGAATCCTCGGCTTTTGCGGGCAGTATTACAAATTTTTTCAGACCAAATACTTTTGATGCAGGAGTGGAGCCGCACAATGTATCCATAGAATTTTTGCCGGAGTGTGCGAGATACTCTTTTGAGTGTCAGGGAATGGCTGTGTCCACGGAATATATCATTCCAAACAGTGGGACAACCATAGTCATGAAGTTTAAACTGAAAAACCTGTCCCAGGACAAGATGAAAGTAAAAGTGAGACCACAGCTGATTCCTTATTTGAATGAGGCATCCATGGCTCCATGGGACAAATTTGAGTGGTATCTGGACAGCTCATGTGAGAGAAAAGAACGACTTGTTTTCTGTACAAAGCTCCTGAGTGCAGATGCCCTGAGTGATAAGCGCAGATGCGCATATTTTGTGACACCGACAGAAGAATTGGCAGCCCATGAGCTGAGTCTGGAAAAATTTGTGGGGCAGGGAGACATTACACGTCCGCAAAGCAATTATACAAATGACTCCCGTATTTATGGATATCCCCCTGTTTATGCTTCCATATACCGGTGGGAGCTTAACCCGGGAGAGGAAAAGGAACTGGTTCAGGTTCTGACGTTAGAGGATGTGACCCAAGCAGAAAACTATTTTGAGGCTTCTTATTACGACAGCAAAAAGCGGGAGAGAAAGTCATACTTCACCCAATTATTATCCAAAAACCATATCCGGACGGGGGATGAAGACTTTGACAATTATGTAAACAACTGGCTGCCGCTGCAGATGAGCTGGGTAGCTTCCCTGGACAGAGGATGGCCCACCGGAATGAGAGGCTCCAGAGATTCAGCACAGGATTATGCAGCATTATTGTATTCTGATACGGAGAATTGCCGGAAGATCTTATTGACCATGATGGAATGCCAGCGCAGCGATGGATGGTTCCCACGTCAGTATTCAGCAAAAGGTCGTGAAGGAAAACATGACCTGCGTACTCATGTGGACGGAGGCGCTTTCTTTGTAGAATATATGTGGAAGTATCTGGCTCATACACAGGATTTTGCTGTTTTGCAGGAGCTGATTCCCTGGCTTGACCGTGAAGATAAGAGTACTGCGTTGGAACATTTGATCGCGGCTGTGGAATATTATTTGAACCCGGATAATATAGGTGAGCATGGACTGTGCAAGATCAGAGGCGGAGACTGGCTGGATGCGGTGAATGCTGCAGGCTTGGAAGGACGCGGGGAATCTGTAACCGTCAGTGAGCAGACCGTTATGTCCTTAAAATATCTGGCAGATATTTTAAGAAAGATCGGAAAAGAAGATTGCGCAGCAAAATACCTTGAAAGTGCGGAAATGCTCAAAAATCAGATCAACATGCATGCCTACAATCAGGCCGGCTATTATAACGGTGTATTTAATGATAACGGACAGTGGATCTTTTCAGAGAAAGACCCCGATGGACAGGCCCGTATCTACGGTGTATCCAATTATTATGCCATCATATCCGGCGTGGCTGAGGGTGAAAAAATCAGCACAATCTTAAACGCTTGCGAAAACTTGAAGTGTGATAAGGGATACAGATTATTCTACCCATGCCTGGGTGAACAGCCCATTGATAAGGTGGGAAGAATTGCAAGCGGCGATGTGCCGCCCTATCTGGGAGAGAACGGAAATGTGTATAATCACGGTTCCCAGGGCTTCTTTGCAAGGGCACTGTCTGTGGCAGGCGAAGGGGAAAGATTGCTTGAGATGTTGAAATGGATCATGCCCTATGATACACAGAAGCATCCCACAGAGCTGACCTACACGCCGCCATATGCTATCGTGAACTGCTGGCAGGAGCTCCCGGAATTTAATCACAGAGGACTGATGTGCTTCCTGACAGGCAGCGTGGCAATGGCAATGAGAGGGGTATACGAGTGGATGTTAGGAATCAAGCCTTGTCTCGATGGGCTGGAGATTGATCCCTGCTTATCCAAGAGGATGCCGGCTGTGGAAGTAAAGTTTGAGTATCTGGGGAAGGGTTATGAGCTAAAGATAGAGAATCAGGTAATTACGTTAAACGGCGAACCTGTTGTGTATAAGAGAAAGAATATTATTACAGGGAAAGAAGTCTGTTTTGTACCAATAACCGGGAAAGAGAATTAAGGATATCAGAGGAAAGGAAGTATGCAGCTATGTTTAAATATTTACATCCATACCACCCTGACAGTTGGGAAGGACAGGTAAAAAGCGGTCTGATCGACCGACATGCCGGAGTTCGCCTGGTTCAGGGAAATTTTACGGAAGACGAATCCAGGTTTAATCGTCTTGCTGCAAAAGGCGGAAAATTTTATCAGGTGGTGAAAGAACTTAACGGCCCAATGTATGTTGACCGCCTTCAGGGAGGACTTCCCATTTATGATTACACCTATGATACTGCGCTGATAGAAGAATATAACAACCTTCTGGGTGATAATTTTTATGGGTTCCAGTTCCATGAGTGGGCATCTAATCTTCGCAGCGATCTTGTTCATATTGCAAGCGATCCTGACTGCGACTGGACGGTAGAAGGTATCAAAAAAGCTATATATAAGCTGTTTCCCTATCCGGATCTTCAGCTGGAAGCTCAGACAGCAGAAGAAACAGCTCAAATGGGACCCATCAGGACGGCAGAGGAATTCTATCATGCCATAGTATCCCTTTTAGAGCGCAGATGCAGCAAGTTCAGGCTGGTTCCCTGTGACAGCGGTGCACTTGCGTACAAGCTTGAGCTGGAACACGGGATCCGGACATTTATGCCGGAGGTCGGTGCACAGACAGCGGATGCGAGAATGCAGATTTCTTATGCCCGCAGCATGGCGAGGGCCTACGGTGCACGCTTTGGTGTTTACTATGAACCCTGGGGAGGCAGACCCTTCTCTACCTGTTTTTGTCAGCGCGACAACATATGTGAATGGGGTGGACTCACCAATGACAATTTCCCGTATAAGTCTGCCGGCGAAAATGGGGGAAGCTCCCGTTCCCTTCAAAAAAGAATTCATTTGTATTCCTATCTTTCCGGTGCAGAGTTTATATCGGAAGAATGGGGTGGAGGCAATACTTTTTACGACTTTGTGGATTTTGAACTGACTCCTTACGGAATTGAAAAGAAAAAATTCTTAAGTTTTGTAAATAAGTATCCTGAGATCGGTGAGAAAATGACACCCATAGCACTGGTATTGCCGAAAGACTATACTGTGGTTTATGGGATACACGCAGGAGCCACCTTTGCCGATTACCCTGTTTTGGGCGAGAAGGGTGAAAAGCTTGTCCGCATAAAAAATGCCATCTGTGATGTTTTCAGCAGGCCGGTCAGCGATATGACAGGGGATGAAATCGGAGTACTGATCAACAGCGACATTCCTGATGCAGTGGATATGATTCACGAAGACAGTAAAACAATTGGCGAATATGAATATCTGATCGATGCAACCCGGAATCCGGCCTTTGCAAAAGAGCATTCCAATATCTGTGCAATAGAGGACCTGCCTTACATTTTTGAAAAAACACTTCCCTGCAAGGTTGAGGGGGGACTTCATTGGATGGTCAATCGATGTGAGGATAAATATTATCTTGCAATCTTCAATCACAGCGGTATCAGCAGAAGCGTTGCAGAAGGAGAAAAAGTCATACCCGGCAGCGAAAAGACAGTGAAGGTGACGCTGAAGCCCGGCAGATATTTAAAGGCACTGGAGGGGACAGAAATTTCTAATGAGGAAAACGGTGTATATTATATAAAAATTACGGGCGGCGATTGGTTTTTCGGTGAGTTCTAAGTGGTATTAACAGGTAACAAAGCTGCTTTAACAAATAGAGGTTTCATATGGATAGAATAACGCTAAAAAGAACTGATTTACAGGTGTCACAAATTGCACTGGGGGCAGCTGATTACGGAACGAAGTACGATGACGCGGTGGCCTTTTCACAGATGGATACATTTTTTGCGGCAGGCGGTAATTTGATAGATACTGCGCATGTGTATGGCAGCTGGGTTGCGGGCATGGGAAATGTCAGTGAACGTGTGATCGGAAGCTGGATGAAAGAAAGGAAGAACCGCAGCCGGGTTGTCATCAGTACCAAAGGCGCACATCCGGCTTTGGAAGACATGGATAAAAGCCGTGTGTACCCATCGGAGATTGTAAAGGATATGGAGGAGAGTCTGAAAGGACTTCAGACAGATTATATTGACTTATATTTTCTGCATCGGGACAATCCGGATGTTCCGGCAGCAGAGCTGCTTGGATGTCTGGAAGAACAGGTAGAGAAGGGAAATATCCGGTATTATGGCTGTTCTAACTGGCATTTGCCGCGTATGGTGGAAGCACAGAAGGCGGCAGAGAAGGAAGGCTTTCGAGGATTTGTCTGCAACCAGGTGATGTACAGTCTTGCAACAGCAGACAAAAACAAATTATGGGATCCGACGCTGGTAATGATGGATCGGGAAACCTATGAGAATCATCTGCAGGCGGATTGGAACGTTATGGCTTATATGGCTTTAGCCAAGGGATATCTGGTGAAGAAGGTACATGGAGTGGAAGTGACATCGGGGACTGCATCGGCTTACGAAACAGAAGCGAACCGGCGGCTGATTTCCTATTTAAAGGATTTGCAACAGGAAGGATATGCAGTGGATGAGGTATGTCTGGCATATTTAATGAATCAGGAGCTTTTAACAGTACCTGTAATCTCGTTCAGTAAGACGGCACAGCTTCAGGCTGCATTGCGAAGCTGTGATTTACGGATGCAGAGAGAAATTATGGAAAAGTTGGAACAACTGAGGCGAGAAGAATAAAGAGAACACGATTGAAAGCATTTTGCAGGAATCTGAGAAAGGATCAGGAAAGTATATGAATACTGTAATGGAACAGAATAAAGAGTGGATCGACACTACCTGGGAGAAGATCGATAAGAAGTTAAGCCGCACCGCAGTGAAGAGCCGCAATAAAATTCCTTACACGACAATTGACGGAGCCCATGACGACAGATCGGGGAAGGATATTGCGTGGTGGACCAATGGCTTCTGGGGCGGTATGATGTGGCTGATGTACAAGGGTACCGGCAATGAAGAATACAGAAAAACAGCAGAACATTCCGAAGAATTATTGGACGGTGCGTTCGCGCATTATGAGGATCTGCATCACGATGTCGGGTTCATGTGGCACCTTGTGAGTGGTGCAAATTATCGTATTACGGGAAATGAGGCTTCATGCAACAGAAATCTTTTTGCAGCATCCACGCTGTTCTCCAGATATAACATTGACGGAGATTACATCCGTGCATGGAATGCATGGGACGGAGACACGCATGCAGGATACTCTATTATTGACTGTCTGATGAACCTGCCTTTATTGTACTGGGCATCCGAAAAAATCGGTGATGACCGCTTTAAAAAAATTGCTATGAGACATATGGATATGTCTTTGCGTGACCACATCCGTCCGGACGGAAGCGTAAATCATATCGTAGACCACGAGCTGGACAAAGTAGGCGTGAAAAAAATATTGGCGGGACAGGGCTACAGTGAGACTTCCTGCTGGTCAAGAGGTCTTGCATGGGCTGTATATGGCTCTGTGATTTCTTATATTCATGCAGGAAAAGAAGAATATCTGGAAGCTGCCGGAAAGACTGCCGATTATTTCATCGAACACTGCAAGAAGACAGATTACCTCCCGGTAATCGATTTCTGTGCACCCGAAACACCTGTATACTACGACAGCACAGCAGGTGTCTGCGCAGCCTGCGGTATGCTGGAGATTGCAAAGTATGTGCCTGAAGAGGACGGCAGAAGATACACTCAGGAAGCAATCAACATCTTAAAAGCTTGTGATGAGCACTTCTGTAATTATGAGGAAAATGAAGATGCACTGGTGCTGTTGGGCAGTGAGAGATATCCGCATGAGGAAGCTGATTTTAAGGGAGTACATATTCCTATGATATATGGAGATTTCTTCTTTGTAGAAGCTTTATTCAAATTGAAGGGGAATGACTTCCTTATCTGGTAAAAGATATATTACAGGTACAATGTTGCCATAGAGTTATGCAATTCGGCCCGCGCCATGGTAAATGAGCGGGCCAAACTGTATACATTTTATCTTTCTATGCATTCATGCGCTGATAGATTTCCTCATTCGTATCCTCAGGATACTGAGTTACCAAAGCAAGAATAGGCTCTATCACTTCCGGAGATTCTTCTACCTCATCGGCAATTACTTCCAGCGACTTTCCTTTTAAATACTTTTTTCGTACCTGAGAAATCAATTTTATGGTCTCACCTTCGCTTCTGCTGTCTTCCAACATACCTCTCAAAGCTTCACACATATTAACACTTTCACCTTCCTCTTTTGGCTTTACTAGCGATTTCTTCATTCCAACCATCACTCCCATCACTTCCGCAGTCTCGCTGTCCATATTTTGATAAGACTTGTTTTCTGATATCAGCTTTTTCAGTTTGTCTTTATCCTCACGGCAGGCAATCGCCATGAACAGCTCCTTTAACGGTGACTGGAACCGGCTGAAATCCTCCAGCTCATTAATGCAGATAAGCTTCATCTGATAATCGGAAAAGAACTGTTCCCACAACTCGTCATCCTCGCCGAAATCCATCATATCTTTCAGACTTCTTGGTCCTGTCCATTTTTCCTTGCCGGTGTAAAGACATACTGTAAATGCAGGTGACAGTCGGTCTGTACTGTACAGACCGCATTTGTACTCAGCACTTGTCATAGGC
>JAFTVH010000179.1 GCA_017465845.1 Lachnospiraceae bacterium
GCTAGGCTCGAAAGTACCTCGCCAAGCACCGGCGTTTTTCAAGGGTCTTCAGTGGAACATCTGTCTGCCCCACCGCCTCCGCGTCCCTCGGAACCTGGCTGTACGCAAGGGCCGAGAATTATTCTACAATAACTGCTCTGCAGCTATTGCTCTGCAATTACTATTTCGGAATAATTATTGCACTCTAATTGCTTTGCTGCAATTGTTCTACTATAATTATTCCACAATGACTCCTCCGCAATTATTCTGTTATAATTACTCTACTATAATTACTTCATCGGTTTCCAGGGCGGTTTTTACCAGGTCTTCAATTTTCTCGTCGAGGTTTTTCTCGTGGCGGCGGATGACATTCAAATTGGGTTTGGTGACCGGGTGTTTGGCGACGAAGATGGTACAGCAGTCCTCGAAAGGCTGGATGGAGGTTTCGTAGGTGCCGATTTTTTCGGATACCTCTACGATTTCCTGTTTGTCGAAGCCAATCAGGGGGCGGTATACGGGGAGGTCGCAGACCTCGTTGGTGGCTATCAGGGAAGCCATGGTCTGGGAGGCTACCTGGCCGATGCTTTCACCGGTAATGAGGCCCAGACACTCGGTCTCTTTGGCAATGTGTTCCGCAATGCGCATCATGTATCTGCGCATGATGATGGTCAGCTCTTCATGAGGGCATTTCTCGTAGATGTAGAGCTGAATATCGGTAAAGTTGATTACATGCAGGTAGATGGGGCCGGTATAGCGGGATACCAGTCTGGCAAGGTCCACTACCTTTTGTTTTGCACGTTCACTGGTGTATGGCGGTGCATGGAAATAAACCGCGTCTATTTTTACGCCGCGCTTGGCGATCATGTAACCGGCCACGGGAGAATCGATGCCGCCTGACAAAGCAGCATTGCCTTGCCGCCGGTGCCCACAGGCATGCCTCCCGGTCCCGGAATAATTTCGGAATAAATATAAATCTTTTCTCTGATTTCAATGTTCAGCATGATGTCAGGATTGTGAACATCTACCGTCATTTCGGGATAAGCTTTCAGGATGGCTTCTCCCATATCCATATTGATGGTCATGGAATCCTTGGGATAGTTCTTTCTGGCACGTCTGGCAGCAACCTTGAAAGTCTTGTTGCGGTCAGGATATACATCGGCAAGATACTGAATCACGGTATCGCACAGTTTCTCAAAGCCTTCATCCTCCACATAGACTACCGGGCAGATACCGGAGATTCCGAACACAGTCTTCAGGCGTCCTACTACCTCGTCAAAATCAAATTCGCTTTCGGCGTCCACATAGATACGTCCCTGGGTCTTGTGAATCAGGAACTTTCCTTCGCATTTCTTCAATGCAAATTTAATCTGGTGAACCAGCGCATCTTCAAATAAATATCTGTTTCTTCCTTTAATGCCGATTTCGGCATATTTAATCAAAAAAGCAGTAAACATGTTTTTCCTCTTTTTCTTCCTGTAACCGGGCTTCTTTTGTCCTCCGGTTCTGTAACGCTGCCCTAAGGTGCGTCTTATTTTCTGGTATATCTGCGCAGCATAGGAATCATATCATACATCTGCTGCAATGTATAGTTGATTTCTTCTTCCGTCGTATATACGGAAAAACTGAAGCGGATGGTAGAAGACAACAGGTCCTTATCAATTCTCATGGCTTTCAAAGTAGCAGAAGGCTGCGGCTTATGGGCTGAGCAGGCGCTTCCCGCTGACACATAGATGCCTTTATCTTCCAGCGCATGCAGCAGCACCTCACTTCTGACTCCTTTAAAGGAGACACTGACAATATGAGGTGCAGTCCCTTCGATACTGCCGTCTAACAGTCCGTTCACCTGGATATCATCCAGTTTCTTTATGCCATCGATGAACATCGTCTTTAAGTGATACAGACGGCTCACATCCTCATCCATCTGAGCATACATCATCTCAGCAGCTTTGGCAAGCCCTGCGACACCGGGAACATTTTCCGTACCGGAGCGGAGGTTCTGCTGCTGACCGCCGCCGTAGACGATAGGCTGGATCTTCACTTTTTCATTGATATAAAGGAAGCCCACGCCCTTCGGTCCGTGAATCTTATGGCCACTTACCGACATAAGGTCGATATTCATCTTCTTAGGGTAAATCCTTGCCTTTCCGAATCCCTGCACCGCGTCCACATGGAACAGGATTGCAGGATTCATTCGTTTGATCAGTGCACCGGCTTCCTCAATGGGCTGTCTTGCTCCCACTTCGTTGTTGGTATGCATGATGGAAATCAGAATTGTCTGTGGCGTGATCGCTCTGTGCAGATCCTCCAGACAGATTCTGCCGCATTTATCTACCGGCAGATAAGTGACCTGATAGCCGATGGATTCCAGATACTGCATGGTTTTCAAGATCGCCGGATGCTCCACCTGGGTAGTGATCAGGTGATTGCCTCTGCGGCGATTTGCCAGGGCACAGCCAATCAGCGCCAGGTTGTCAGATTCTGTGCCGCCGGAAGTAAACAGGATCTCTTTCTCATTTACCTTCAGTAATTTGGCCAGTGTCTCTTTTGCATAGCGAATATACTGTTCTGCCGCCACGCCCTTCATATGAAGACTGGACGGATTACCGTAATCTTCGCACATGATTTTCGTCATCAACTCTGCCACTTCCGGAAAGACTCTGGTGGTGGCAGAATTATCAAGATAAACTACCATGAAACGTTTCTCCTCTTTCAGGCGAACTTACATACGTTCGCATTCTATATATTAATATATGCACATGACAAAATTCTGCGCTATTCTTCCAGGCGATACATGATCCATGCCATTACGGTAAAACCTGCCGTCTCAGTCCGAAGTATCCGTTTGCCCAACGTCACGGGCTCTATCCCTGCTGCCAGTGCTTTAGCCACTTCCGATTCTTCAAAGCCGCCTTCGGGGCCGATGAACACTGCGATATCCTGACCGGGTTTGATTCCTTCAATCAGTGCTTTCGTCCGCTCCATTCCGTCTGCCAGCTCATAGGGAATCAGTTTGACTTCCATGGAGGAAGCTTTCTGCACAGCCTCCCCAAATGTCATCACACTGCTGACCTGCGGCACAATTCGCCGCTTGCTCTGTTTGGCGGCTGCCTCTGCAATCTGCTGCCAGCGTGCAATTTTAGCCGCTGCTTTCTTTTCTTCCAGCTTTACCACACAGCGCTTGGTCGCCACGGGTATGATTTCATAGACGCCCAGTTCCACTGCTTTTTGGATGATAAGCTCCATCTTGTCCGCTTTCGGAAGTCCCTGAAAAAGATGTACTCTGGAAGACAGCTCTACGCCGTCCTCTTTTATAAAACGGAGTTCACAGACGATTCTGTCTTCTTCCAAGGATGTGATGCCGCAGCGGTATTCTTTTCCATCAATTCCATTACTGACGGAAAGCTCCTCTCCCTGCTTCATCCGCAGCACATTTTTGATATGATTCACGTCACTGCCTGTAATCGTTATTATTTTACCACAAATCTGCTCCGGTTCTACAAAAAACTGATACATTTTATGAATTTCCTCTGCCCTTTCCACATACGGTTATCGTTTCATCCTGCGCTTTCCGGTCATAGATTCCACCGTCAGCTTCCATACTGAGGTACGTGGAACCACAGCTTCGTTAAAAGGAAAATCCTCCCTGCGGTAATGCTTCATCAATATCCGAAGCGCTTCCATTTTGTCTTCTTCCGGCACGTTTTCCACTGTTCCGTATCCGATGACGCTTTCATATTCCATGGTACAGTTTCCCTCATCCTCAATCAGCACAAGACGATGGGCGCAGTCCATTTCAAAGCAGACTTTATTGTTACGGGCAAGCAGATCATGCTTCTTCCCTTCACCGGCTCCGTGAAAATACAATGTCACCTTGCCGTTCTCCACCCGCATGCCGAAATTCAGCGGCAAAATATAGGGATATACGCCATCATGGAACGCCAGTCGGCATACATCACACCGCTCCATAATGTCAATCATCTCTTCAAAGCTCTTCACTTCTCTGTCGGATCTTCGCATGGAACTTTCTTTTATCTCTTCGTATTCATCCTTGTCCAAAGAAAGCGGGATGCCGGTTCGGCTGGTCACATTGACGCCGCCATACCAGGTACTGTCCACATTGAAAGTATCTCCGATATTGTATTCCATGGAATACTCATTATTTTTCTTAATGATGCGTATCTTTTTCATAGAGCGGATACTCCTTATGATCTAATTCTTCCTTGCCGTCACGCTGACCCATTCTCCCTGGTAAGTTACTTCCAGGACTTCCAATCCGGCAGCCTTTACCGCATCCACAACGGTCTGCTCCTTATCATCAATGATACCGGAAGTGATATAGATGCCGCCCTTTTTCAACTGATGCAGGATCACAGGGGTCAAAGGCACCAGCACATCCGCCAGAATATTAGCCACTACGATATCATAACACTCGTATCCTACTTCATCCTGAATCTCTTTGTCTGTAATGATATTGCCGATCATCATCTGGAATTTCTCAGGTGCGATACCGTTAGCTTCACAGTTCTGAGCCACTGCTTCCACAGCACAGATATCAAGATCAGTACCCACTGCATGTTTTGCACCGAACATCAGGGACAGAATCGCCAAAATACCGCTTCCGGTACCCACATCCAGAAGTTCTGTCTCAGGGGTGATGAACTTGCGCAGCTGTCTGATGCACAGCTGAGTGGTCTCATGCATACCGGTTCCAAACGCAGTGCCGGGATCGATATGAAGCACCATGCGGTCATTATCCTGAGGTGCCACGTCCTCCCAAGAAGGGATTACCAGAATATCATCAATATAGAACTGATGGAAGTACTGCTTCCAGTTATTGATCCAGTCGATATCTTCGGTCTCATCCACTGTGATGCTGCCTTCTCCGATATCCATGAACCGGCGCAGTTCCTCCAGCTGCTCTTCCACATTACGAATAATGGTCTCTACATCAGAAGGCTCTCCCTGCACTTCCAGGGAACCGTCTTCTTTTTCTTCTACAAAGAAGCTTAAGTATGCGATGCCGTCATCCTCCGGTCCATCCGGGAGAATGTCCACAAACATCTGCTCCTTTTCCAGAGCCGTCAGGGGAATCTTATCCTCAATCTGCGCTCCTTCCAGACCGATATCATACAGCGTGCTGATAATAATATCTTCCGCATCTGTAACTGTTTTAACTTTAAATTTAACCCATTTCATGTCATGGTCTCCTTTTTCCGTTACTATACCCATCAAAAATGACTTTAATAATGTATTATAACACAAGATTTGCATTTTGTCATTCAACAGTGTGTTTAATGACAAAAAATCTAAAGAGGTGTATAATGGATTCATAAGCTTCGAAGCAATTACAACAACTAAATATTATTACACATTCTGAGAGTCTGCAAGTACATAACATTGTACTTCCCGGCATTTTCCGCCAAAGATAATCAGAAATAAAACTAAATACTTAAAACGCAGGCATTGAAATATAAAGGAACCTATGCTATACTACACTTAGAAGTTACCTTTATTATGTTAAATGTCTGTACGGATATTTGTGGAGGTACTGACATGAAAAGAAAAAGAGTAACAGGTATCGTTTATCGCATTTTCACCATGGGAAGGAAGAAGTTCCCCATCTATTTTAATGTAAAAGACCGGTTGTTTCGGTTCATTTTTGAAAACGACCGAAAAGCGTTGCTGGAGCTGTATAACGCACTGAATGACACGAATTACCAGAATCCGGACGACCTGAAGATAATGACAATCAAAAATGTCATCTATATGTCCATGAAGAACGACCTGGCCTTTGCGATTGCCGGGATATTGAATCTATATGAACAGCAGAGTTCGTTCAACCCCAATATGCCGGTCAGGTTTTTCATCTACCTTGGGCAGGAATTTCAAAAAGTTATTGCAGCAAACGGTATGGAGAGGATCTACGGCACTAAACTCATAAAGCTCCCTACTCCGAAATGTATTGTCTTTTACAATGGCAGACAGGAAGAACCGGAAAATCAGATTTTGAAACTATCAGACGCCTTCGAACATACCGAGGAATATCCGGATGTGGAATTGAAGGTAAGAATGATAAACATTAACTATGGACATAATCCTGAACTCATGGAAAAATGCCACAGACTCTGGGAGTACGCATTCTTTGTCGACCAAATCAATGAAGGAACCAGGTGTGGGCTTGCAATGCGTACAGCTGTCAATAATGCGATAGACTATTGTATCCAGAATAATATCTTAAAAGATATTCTCGAAGAAAGCCGGATGGAGGTGGTAGGCATGCTGTTAAATGAGTTTAACGAGCATAGATATAAAAAGTTTATACGCGAAGAGGCCAGAGAGGAGGGCATTGCCGAGGGCATCGCCAAGGGCATTGCTCAGGGCACGGCCAAGGGCATCGCTCAGGGCATCGAGCAGGGCATTGCTCAGGGCATCGAGCAGGGCCAGAACCGCGTCAATCTTTTGTATCAGAAATTGAGAGAAGATGGTCGCGTAGAGGATATTATGAAAGCAATTGATAATTCTGATTATCTGGAACAGTTGTTAAAGGAATATGAACTCTGATTATAAGAAGAGACTGCCGTGCAATTTAAAATGATTGCCCAGCAGTCTCTTTTACAATGAATCTATTTTTATTTAAAGAATTTCTTCTTTTTAGGCTTATCTCCGCCCTTGTCATCTGTTGCCTCTTTTGCAGCATTCAGAGAATCACCGCTCTCTGCGTCAAACTGTTTCAGCAGCTCTTTCGCTTCATGGCTCAGTTTATCAGGCACCTGTACCACCAATGTGACATAATGGTCTCCTCTGACATCGGGATTTCTCCAGGAAGGAACACCCTTGCCTTTCAAGCGGATTCTGGTGTCGGTCTGTGTACCCGGCTTGACTTCATAAATAACCTTACCGTCCACAGTATCGATTACGATTTCACCACCCAGTGCAGCCACTGCAAAGGACATGGGAACAGTGGAATAGATATTCATATCCTGACGCTGGAAAATCGGGTGACGTCCCACTACTACTTCCACTTTCACATCGCCTCTGGGACCTCCGTTCACACCGGGATCTCCCAGGCCGGGCATCAGGATGACCTGACCATTATCAATACCTGCTTTGATCTTTACAGCATAGCGCTTGTTCTGGGATACATAGCCTGTGCCGCGGCAATCAGGACATTTCTCCTTGATAATCTTACCGCTTCCTTTACAATCGGGACAAGGCTGTACGTTACGAACTGTTCCGAAGAACGACTGCTGGGTAAATACCACCTGGCCCTTACCGCCACATTTCGGACAGGTCTCCGGGCTGGTACCTGCTTTCGCACCGGTACCGCTACAGGTCTTACAAGGCTCTTTTACTGTCAGCTCAATCGTCTTCTCACAGCCAAAGATTGCTTCCTCAAATGTAACACGGACACTGGTATATAATGTATTACCCTTCATAGGGCCATTGCTGGTTCCGCGGCTTCTGCCGCCTCCAAAGAAATCTCCAAAGATATCGCCAAAAATATCGCTGAAATCAGCACCGTTAAAGTCAAATCCACCGGCTCCACCGGCTCCGCCGTCAAATGCGGCATGGCCGAACTGGTCATACTGGCGCTTCTTCTCAGGGTCACTTAAGACTGCGTATGCCTCCGAAGCCTCTTTGAACTTCTTTTCAGCCTCCGCATCACCTGGATTCATGTCGGGATGATATTTCTTGGCCAATGCTCTATATGCTTTTTTGATTGCAGCTTCGTCTGCATTTTTATCTACGCCGAGCACCTCATAGTAGTCTCGCTTTTGTTCTGCCATAATAACACCTCATTATACGGATTTTGATACGTTTCTTTTACATGGCAACAGGCCAGGCGAACATATTCACCCGGCCGCTGCCGTATGGTAACAGTTCAGACGGGGTCTGAACTGTTACGTAGATGCACACAAAATGCGCTAAAAGCGCATTTTGGCGCACGCAAGTCTTGCAAAATCGCACTGAAGTGCGATTTTGACTGCGCGGTGCCGGCTGTCTGAACTGTTAC
>JAFTVH010000180.1 GCA_017465845.1 Lachnospiraceae bacterium
AGTTATGATTTGCTATACTGAAAAAAATTGCGGCTCTGTTTTAAGTGCCGTAAACCAAAAGAGAAATGAGGACCCATCCCATGAAAAAGACATTTAATTACAATCACACCATATATGCCAGCTTTATCGGCTACGTAGTACAGGCGGTCATCAACAATTTTGTCCCGCTGTTATTTCTGACATTCCAGAGCACTTATGGAATCTCTCTTGACAAGATTACCATGCTGGTAACGTTTAATTTCGGAATTCAGCTGCTGGTAGATCTGGTCAGCGTGAAGTTTGTGGATAGAATCGGTTATAAGACTTCCATTTTGATTGCTCATGTCTGTGCGGCAATCGGTCTGGCAGGCTTGACCATACTGCCGGAAACCATGCCGAATCCTTTTATGGGACTGCTGTTGTCTGTGGCTATCTATGCAATCGGCGGTGGATTACTGGAGGTTTTGGTAAGCCCCATTGTGGAAGCGTGTCCTACAAAGAGAAAGGAAGCTGCCATGAGCCTTCTGCATTCGTTCTATTGCTGGGGGCATGTAGGTGTAGTATTGATATCTACAGCGTATTTTGCGGTATTCGGAATTGAGAACTGGAGGTATCTGGCGCTTTTTTGGGCGGTGATACCGGTTTTGAACACAGTTTACTACAGTCAGGTTCCGTTTGCCAGCCTGATAGAAGAAGGAGAGAAAGGCATGACGCTGAAAGAGCTGGTTCGTACCAGACTGTTCTGGATTATGATGCTTCTTATGGTCTGTGCCGGTGCCTGTGAACAGGGTATCAGTCAGTGGGCATCTGCTTTTGCGGAACTGGGGCTGGGGGTCAGCAAGACTGTGGGAGATCTGGCGGGGCCGCTGCTGTTTGCAGTGCTTATGGGGTCTTCCAGAGCAATCTATGGAAAATACAGTGAGAAGATAAAACTTGAGAAGTTTATGGCAATCTGTGGTGTGCTGTGCCTTGGCAGTTATCTGTTAGCATCTTTAAGTAAGTCGCCTGTACTGGGGCTTATGGGATGTGCCTTGTGTGGACTTTCGGTGGGCATCCTTTGGCCGGGGACCTTCAGTATGGCATCGGCAGGTATTAGAGGTGGAGGAACAGCCATGTTTGCACTGCTTGCGCTGGCAGGAGATCTGGGATGCTCCGGCGGACCTACTTTTGTGGGGCTGGTATCGGAAGCCTTTGGTGAGGATTTAAAAAAGGGAATCCTGGCTGGTGCCATATTCCCTGTACTTTTGCTGATTGGACTGTTTCTTAATAAGAAGAACAAAACTTCTTTCGAAGCCAGCCGGTAAATTTTTTTTCTATCAGATACCAGCTGATGTAAGCCAGCAGGATGACGAGAGCGGTACCGATAACAGCGCCGATGACGGACTGCGAGCGCAATGTGGAGAAATCGAACACTTTACGGTCCAAGAGCATAATGGGGTAATAGTGAATCAGATACAGTGAAAAGCTGATATCACCCAGACGAATGCTCAAGGAGGGCATTTTCAGGAAAAGCCCGATTGCAAAGAAACACAGCACCAGCAGCACGGCGGGGAGTCCCCAGTAAAGCACGCGACGGTATCCCAGAATATTGATGTTGGATGTGGAATGAATCAAACATACTATTAGCAGCAGAGCGCATAGCAAAAGAGTGGTGCCTCTGAGCTTGGGGGAACGGGCAGGATGTTTTAACAGGAAAGTATAGATTCCTTTCGCAATATAATAGCACAGAATCCCCAGTGCAAATTCCAGCATTATCGGATTCCCGTAGAAATACAGCGGAGCAAGCCAGGGGGAGGCTGTGGAACTTTCCCCTGTCCAGGTATGTCCGCCGGACATGAAGGCGCCTAAGGCCACGCACACAGACAGGAAAGCACAGCAGATGATTCCCCGGTACTTATGGCTGATATGGAAAGCAATCCAGAACAGCAGATAGAAGAACATTTCACAATTTACCGTCCAGCCGATACGCATAATGGGCTGCAGGATGCCGCCTCCCATATCAAAAGGAATGAACAGCAGACTTTTGATGAGAGCTGGCAGGGATGCTTGCGTCTGCTCGAACATGGAAGGAAAGAGCAGGAGCAGTCCGAAGGTACCCAGTGTCATCAGATAATAAAAAGGCACGATGCGAAGCAGCCTTTTTCGGAAAAAATATTTTGTGCTGTTATGGGTAGTGAACATGATCATAAATCCGCTGATGCAGAAAAAGATGTCTACGCCAAAGGCACCGCAGGCTAAAAATCTGATATGTTCCAGGACTACCATCACTGCAGCGATTCCGCGGAGTGTCTGTATCCCGTCAAAGCGCATTTTATAAAAATCTTTATTCATAAAAATCTCCATTTACAAAGTCTTAATTCAGCCACCTTTATCGGCGGCAAAATGCCTGAGCAAAAAAATCTGATTATAATATTTCAATTGAATTTGCTGATATCAGCATATCATTTTTTCAGGTGATTGAAAAGCGGCAGAATAAATTTTTTTCCTTGCAATAACGCTCATAACATAATACAATAGAAGTAAGACATAAAGGAGAGAGACAGATGGAGCAGAAGCATTATACTTCCGGGGAATTGTTAAGAAGGTTCATTCCCTATTTTAAGAAGTACAAAAGAACTTTATTCATGGATTTATTCTGCGCAGCGTTGACGACAATCTGTGAACTGGTATTGCCGTTAATCATGCGCTATATTACCAATGTGGGGCTGCGGGATCTGGCAGCGTTGTCTGTGAAGACGATTGGCGGGCTGGGTCTTTTATATTTGGTGCTCCGCATCATAGATTGCTTTGCCAGCTATTATATGGCTGATATGGGGCATGTGATGGGTGCGAAGATTGAGACGGACATGAGGCGGGATGCCTATTATCATCTGCAGCAGCTGTCTAATACTTACTATAATAATACCAAAGTGGGACAGATCATGGGGCGCATCACCAACGACTTGTTCGATGTGACAGAGTTTGCCCATCATTGTCCTGAGGAATTTTTTATTGCAGGGATCAAGACGGTGATCTCCTTTATCATTCTGGCAAGGATTCATCTGGGACTGACATTGCTGATCTTCTTGTGTGTACCGCTTATGATAGGCGTATGTATGACGTTGAATTTCCGGATGCGGGGAGCTTTCCGCAAGCAGAGAAATCAGATCGGTGAACTGAATGCAAGAATTGAGGACAGTCTTTTAGGGCATAAGGTGGTAAAGGCATTTACCAACGAAGATATTGAAACAGGCAAGTTCGAGACAGATAACGGAACCTTTCTGGATATCAAGAAGGAAACGTATAAGTATATGGCATTGTTCCAGACTACGGTCAAGATGTTTGATGGCCTGATGTATCTGATGGTGGTCGTGGCCGGCGGCATCTTTATGATAAAGGGAATGATCGAGCCGGGCGATCTGGTGGCATATATGCTGTATGTGTCTACTTTGATAGCTACCATCAGGCGGATTATTGAGTTTGCAGAGCAGTTCCAGAGAGGCCTTACCGGTATTGAGAGATTTTTGCAGATTGTGGATGCGGATATCGAAATCTTTGACGAGCCGGATGCAGTGCCTTTGCAGAATCCTGAGGGGGATATCGTGTTTGAGGATGTCAGCTTTGAGTATCCTGATGACCATAACAAGGTTTTCAGCGGGCTCAATCTGAAGATTCATGCGGGAGAGAAGGTGGCAATCGTAGGTCCTTCCGGCGGCGGTAAGACCACGCTTTGTAACCTGATTCCCCGGTTTTATGATGTGACTCACGGTAAGATTACGTTGGATGGTCAGGATATCAAGCATTTTACCTTAAAGAGCCTGAGAGGCAATATCGGTGTTGTGCAGCAGGATGTGTATCTGTTTTCCGGTACCATTTATGAAAATATTGTATACGGCCGTCCCGGTGCCGGTAGGGATGAGGTGATGGAGGCTGCCAAGCGTGCCGGTGCCCATGAATTTATCTTAAGCCTGAAGGACGGTTACGATACTTATGTGGGAGAGCGCGGTGTCAAGCTTTCCGGCGGACAGAAGCAGCGTATCAGCATTGCCAGGGTATTTTTGAAGAATCCGCCTATCATTATTCTGGACGAAGCGACTTCTGCGCTGGACAATGAAAGTGAGTTTGCGGTGGCGCAGTCTCTGGCAAAGCTTTCTGAAGGGCGCACGACACTTACGATTGCTCACAGACTTTCCAGTATCAAGAATTCCGACAGGATTCTGGTACTTACGGAAGAAGGTATTATGGAAGAAGGTAATCACGATCAGTTGATTGCGCAGAAGGGAATTTATTACCATTTCTATGAAACTGCGAATAGATTAAAGTAGAAAAGAATACGCAACGAAAGGGGTAAGAATATGAAATTAGTATTTGTAGGTGCAGCCCATGAAGTGACAGGCAGCTGTCATTATCTGGAAGTAAACGGAAAGCATATCCTGGTGGACTACGGTATGGAGCAGGGGGTAAATACTTTTGAAAATGCACCCATTCCGGTGGAAGAGCCGTTGATTGACTATGTATTTCTGACCCATGCCCATGTGGACCATTCCGGCATGCTGCCGCTTTTGTATGCAAAGGGCTTCAGAGGGCAGGTATTCACTACAGAAGCAACAGCTGATCTGTGCGGCATCATGCTGCGTGACTGTGCGCATATTCAGATGATGGAAGCTGAGTGGAAGAACCGTAAAGCCAAGAGAAGTGCCAGTTTGACCCCGGAAGAACCATTGTATAATATGGAGGATGCGGAAGGAATCATCAAGCGCATCGTTCCCTGTAACTATGGTGAGATAATAGAAGTATGCGAGGGTGTGAAGATTCGTTTTACGGATATCGGCCATCTGCTTGGTTCGGCAAGTATCGAGGTGTGGCTGACAGAGAATGGAACCACCAGGAAAATCGTATTTTCCGGTGATATCGGCAATAAGAACCAGCCGCTGTTAAGGGATCCCAGCTTTACCCAAGAAGCGGATTACGTAGTCATGGAGTCCACCTACGGTGACAGGTATCATCCGGAAAGCAAAGGCGATTATGTAGCGGAGCTTGCCGGCATCCTGCAGGAGACCTTTGACAGGGGCGGTAATGTGATTATCCCTTCCTTTGCAGTGGGCAGGACACAGGAACTTTTATATTTCCTGAGGAAGATTAAAGTGGGAAAAATGGTGAAAGGACATGAGGATTTCCCTGTGTATGTGGACAGTCCCATGGCTGTGCAGGCTACCGGTATTTTCCAGGAGAACCGCATGGAGTGCTTCGACGCAGATGCTATGGAGCTGGTAAAGGCCAATATCAATCCTATTGCTTTTGCAGGACTGAAGCTTTCCATCACCAGCGATGAATCAAAGCAGATCAACTTTAATGAGACGCCTAAGGTCATCATTTCTGCATCCGGAATGTGTGAAGCAGGACGTATCAGACATCATCTGAAACATAATCTGTGGAGACCGGAATGTACCATTCTGTTCGTAGGCTATCAGTCTGTGGGTACTCTGGGACGCAACCTTATCGAGGGGGCCGAGGAAGTAAAGCTGTTCGGGGAACCGATTCAGGTCAGGGCTCAGATAAAAAAGCTTACCGGTTTGAGCGGTCATGCAGATAAGAACGGTTTGATCGAATGGATTACCGGATTTGAGGAGAAACCAAGAAAAGTATTCGTGGTACACGGAGAAGACAGTGTGTGTACTTCATTTGCAGAGTGCCTGAAAGCAGAATACAAGCTGCCTGCTTATGCACCCTACAGCGGAACGCAGTTCAATCTGCTCAGCGGTAAGCTGGAGTACGAGGCAGAGCCGATTATTTTAAAGAAAAAAGCAAAGCCTGCATCCGGTGCTTTTGCAAGACTTCTGGCTGCCGGTCAGCGCCTGCTTGCTGTTATTCAGAGAAGCGACGGGCTGGCTAATAAAGACATGGCAAAATTTACAGACCAGATCAATGCGATCTGTGATAAGATGGAGAGGTAAGTTCAGCCATAGCCTGTGAAACGGGCGAATCATGCTTGCATGAATGAGCTCGTTTCACAGGCTATGAGCGGAGCGCCGGGTTATGAGCAAAGATAGCTGCGAAGCAGCGGAGAGTGCCGGAGGCACGGCTTTGCGAATGGCGCGGCTGAACGGCAATGAACAAGAGAAAGGAAAATACAACAATGAGTTTGGCTGATCATATTTTTATCAATATGTGCAAAGACATTCTGGAGAATGGTACCAGCACGGAGGGAGAGAAGGTAAGGCCTCACTGGCCGGACGGTGCCCCTGCATATACTATCAAGAAATTCGGTGTGGTGAACCGTTATGATTTGTCTAAGGAATTCCCCATCATGACGCTGCGCAGGACTGCGTTAAAGTCCGCCACAGATGAGATGCTTTGGATATGGCAGCAGAAGTCTAACAATGTGAATGATTTGCACAGCCATATCTGGGATGAGTGGGCTGACGAAAACGGTTCTATCGGTAAGGCTTACGGATATCAGTTGGGAGTGAAGCATCAGTACAAGGAAGGTATGATGGACCAGGTGGACCGAGTGATTTATGATCTGAAAAATAATCCTTTCAGCCGTCGTATCATGACCAATATCTACGTGCATCAGGATCTTCATGAGATGAATCTGTATCCTTGTGCCTACAGTATGACTTTTAATGTAACCCAGAAGAAGGGTGATGATAAGCTGACGTTAAATGCTGTTTTGAATCAGCGCTCCCAGGATGTATTGGCGGCCAATAACTGGAATGTGGTACAATATGCGGTGTTGGTGCATATGCTGGCTCAGGTGTGTGACATGAGAGTGGGAGAGCTGGTTCACGTGATTGCTGACGCTCATATTTATGACAGACATGTACCTTTTATTGAGGAGCTGATCAGCAGAGAACCGAAGCCTGCGCCTACGTTCTGGCTGAATCCGGAGATTCATGATTTTTATCAGTTTACCAGAAATGATGTAAAGGTGGAGAATTACGAAACCGGGGAACAGATTCTGGGGATTCCAATTGCAATATAGGAGGAGAACACGACATGAACTTAATCGTAGCAGTAGATAACAATTGGGCAATTGGCAACAAGAACGAGCTGCTTGTCCGCATTCCCAATGACCATAAGCATTTCAGAGAAGAGACCACCGGCAAAGTGGTAGTGTTGGGGCGCAAGACCTTGGAGACCTTCCCACAGGGACTGCCTTTAAAAAATCGTACCAACATTATTTTGAGCAGAGACCCGAAATATCAGGTAAAGGACGCCGTTATCGTTCATTCTGTTGATGAGCTTCTGGAGGAACTGAGGAAGTATGATGAGGAAGATATCTATATCATCGGCGGAGAGAGCATCTATCGCCAAATGCTGCCTTACTGCAAGGTGGCTCATGTAACCAAAATCGACCACGAGTACGAGGCGGATACCTATTTCCCGAATCTGGATCAGGATGAGAACTGGCATATTACTGCAGACAGTGATGAGCAGACTTATTTTGATATTGCGTATCAGTTCTTGAAATATGAGAGAAAATAGGTAATGACAACTTAAAAATGTTAAAAGCCGATTGATGATGAGAAAGTGTTTCTCTGATCAATCGGCTTTTGCTTATGTATGCATTAAAAATGGGTTATTAACAAATCTTATTTTTCCTGAACAAAAGTGAATGTATCCCATGGAATATTCACTTCTTTCTTTTCTGTGATGATTTCATCTACATGCATCAGCAGAGGGAAGTCTTTCGTATCAAGAACACCTCTGACAGCAGCTGCTTTGATTGCGCGGGCTACACGCTCTGCAACCACCAGTGATTCCAGAGTTACACCGTTTAATTCAGCTTTAGCCTCATCAATATTCAGACCTCTTCCCAGCAGGATGCCTACCAGACGGGTACGGCCGCCGTATACGGTTACATATAAGTCTCCGGCACCAACGGTAATATTATTCAGGTCACCTGCTCCCTGATACTGCAGCAGCTTGTACATTTCCTTCACACTCTGACCGAAGATGGCAGCCTGAGAATTGAAGTGCAGTTGGCTGTCAATGCCGAATGCTTTCTGGTTGAGACCGATGGTCAGCGCAATACCAAGAGCATAACCGTTTTTCAAAGCAACAGCACTTTCGATACCAACTACATCGGTAGAAAGGCTGATATGATAGTAATCGGTTGCCATGATTTCCTTCATCTTTTTCAGAGTTTCCATATCGTCGCCACAGAAAGCTACCATAGTCTGATCATGGAAAACAAGTTCATAGCTTGTGCATGGACCGCCGATCGCGTTGATGGAAACCTTTTTACCGGTTTTTTCAAGCATCTTCTTCCATACCTCAGGATAGGTGAGGAGCTTTCCTTCCGGAGTATCCATCAGACCTTTGGTAACACTGAGTACAGGAACACCTTCCGGAATCCTGGGAAGAACGTATTCGCCGAACCATTCCACACCGAAGCTGGACACACCGCCGATGACCATGTCGGCACCATTCAGCGCTTCTTCCAGATCTTCAATCTGATAGTATTTTAAACCTTCCGGAAAATCTTTTTCAAATTTAGGATGACGGTCAGTCTTGATGCAGGCATCAATGATCTCTCTGTCGAGATGTGTTCCTACAAGGCGTACCTCATTACCATTCTCTCTTGCAGGGAAAGCCAGGGCGGAGCCCATCATACCGGAACCTACGATAGTTACAATTGCCATAATATTACATCCTTTCTTTTATTCATTGAAAAGCTCTTGCAAAGTTTTTCATTTGCGCATATGATAGTGATGTAATTATTATAAACTTTTTCAAAAATCAGTCAATCCATGGTGTAAAAGATGAAACTCTTTCATGTTTTGGCTGCAACTTTTTCACGAAGAGGAAAGCGGGGATAAGATTATGATACAGGCAGGGCGGCAGAAGCAAATTATGGAACTGCTCCATTTAAAACATTTTCTAACCATAAGTGAAATTGCAGAGTCCATCTATGTCAGCGAGGCAACTGCACGCCGTGATATCGGCAAGCTTGCCGAACAGGGCCTTGTAAAACCTGTATACGGCGGGGTGGTCCTATCTGAGTATCGCAATGAAGTAGTACCAATCTCACTTCGTGACAAAGAAAACTCCGCCAAGAAAGAACAGATCGCCATGAAAGCCGCAGAACTGATTCACGATAACGACACTGTCATCTTTGATGCCTCCTCCACCGTACGCAGAATCTGCCGGCACATAACAGAACGCAGAAATCTGACCATCATAACCAATAACCTCAGAGTCTGCCAGGAACTGAAAGACAGTGACATTACCGTCTACTGCACCGGCGGCGCCCTCATGACCCGCCGTGAATGTTTCTTAGGCCACTACGCCGAAGAATTCATCCGCGGTATCAAAGCCGACGCTGTATTCTTCTCCTCCCAGGGAATTTCCTCAAACGGAGACATCACCGACACTTCCGAAGAAGAAATCGCCCTCCGCAAAGTCATGCTGGCCAGCTCCAAAAACAAATTCTTCCTCTGCGACTCCTCCAAAATAGGAAAAGAGTATTCCTTTAAACTATGCGCCCGCGAAGACCTTACCCAAATCATCTCCGATATAGATGACCTGACATTATAATGTTATCTTACTTATAGTGTAATAGGTTTCTTGCAATTCATGGCTTGCCGCTAACCAGCTTCCTGACACAGGGGGTTCAAATTCAGACCCTATAAAAACGCCGGTCCTTGGGCTCGGTACTTTCGAGCCCTAGTACCGTTGCGTTTTTAACTGAGCGAAAGCGTGTCTGAATTTGCACCCCCTGTGCCAGGAAGCGTGGCTCTAGCCGCAAACCCACGAATTACAAGAAACCCCTTGACATTTGAAGCCAGAAGTAACATAATAAGAAAAACACAATTTTTATCCAAGAAAGAGGGAAATACCAATGGAAAAGAAAAATATTGATTGGGGCAATCTGGGTTTTGGATACGTTCAGACTGACAAGAGATATGTATCCAATTTTAAGGACGGTGCATGGGATGACGGTATCCTGACAGAGGATGCTAATATAGTATTAAATGAGTGCGCAGGCGTCCTGCAGTATGCACAGACCATATTCGAGGGACTGAAGGCATATACCACTGAGGACGGACATATCGTGACTTTCCGCCCGGATCTGAATGCAGAGAGAATGATGAATTCTGCTGCAAGACTGGAGATGCCGGTATTCCCTAAGGATCGCTTTATAGATGCTGTTAATAAAGTAGTAGCTGCCAATGCTGCTTATGTACCTCCTTACGGAAGCGGAGCAACCCTGTATCTGCGTCCTTACATGTTTGGTTCCAACCCTGTTATCGGTGTTAAGCCTGCTACAGAGTATCAGTTCCGTATTTTCTGTACTCCTGTATGTCCTTACTTCAAAGGCGGCGTAAAGCCTCTGACCATCCGTGTCAGCGATTTCGACCGTGCAGCACCAAACGGTACAGGTCACATCAAGGCTGGTCTGAACTATGCAATGAGTCTGCATGCTATCGTAAGTGCTCATAACGAAGGCTATGATGAGAATATGTATCTGGATCCCAAGACCAGAACAAAGGTAGAAGAGACCGGAGGAGCTAACTTCTTGTTCGTAACAAAGGACAATAAGGTTGTTACCCCTAAGTCCGACAGTATCCTTCCATCCATCACCAGAAGAAGCCTTGTATATGTAGCTAAGGAGTATCTGGGACTGGAAGCAGAAGAGAGAGAAGTATATCTGGATGAAGTAAAAGACTTTGCAGAGTGCGGACTGTGCGGTACTGCAGCAGTTATCTCTCCTGTAGGTAAGATCGTTGACCATGGCAAGGAAATCTGCCTGCCCAGCGGAATGACTGAGATGGGACCTATCACCAAGAAGCTGTATGAGACTCTGACCGGTATCCAGATGGGCAGAATCGAAGCTCCTGAAGGCTGGATTCATGTGATCCAATAAGCGGACGAGCTTGTTTTGGCAGTAAGATTAATTTCACAAAATTGAAATGATTAGAGAGCACCGGGATGTGAGGATATTCCGGTGCTTTTATTGTGTTATTGCTGAGAACGTTGGACATATACAGATTTTTTGTGCCTGTAATATCCAATCGAAACAAGAATCTACCGAAAAAATAGCGATTCTTTGTTAACATAATCTTTGCTTTGGATATATGCAGAAAAATCCCCTCTCAACGACCAAAATTCTTCTCATTTTTTGACATAGGAGACAAAAAATCTTGCATATGTAAAAAGCACAGGATAAAGCCCTTATTTTGGCGTTGGCTGACTCCATTTTTTGCATAACAGCGTAAAATCGTGAAGAGTTCTTATATCGCTTGCGGTGCATATCCTCCGGAAAACAAGTATGAGGAGGGCCGTAACATTTTAGCTAATGACAATGGAGAGATTAAAGTGTCATTCGATACCAGACCGGATTCCGTTAAGGTGACTATGTGGGAAATGGACTTGTCAGGAGAAGAGGCGGCCTATTCAGAGGCACAAGTGATTGAAAATGTGGAAGAAAGAGATGGATGCTGGTATTTTAAGGTGCCGGAAGATAAGACTGTTGTCTGCGAGGTATTTGCAGAGTGGGAACGGGAGGAGTATGAAGGAAACAGCAGTTATTGCGTGCTGGTGGTTCCGGAGTCATGAGCAGAAATGATTTTCATAATGCAGATATATAACGGAGTCTGAAGAGACTCCGTTTTGTCTTTGCATATTATTTCAGGATTACAGGTTCCGTTTTTTCAAAATATATGATATAATCTCTAGGTAATGATTGGTTAAAAGAACAGGAGCGTTTTCATGACAATAGAAGAAATGAAAGAAGTCAAACGCCAGCTTACAACGAAAATTAAGAAGGGTAGTATATGAAAAAATGGAAGAAAGGAATGCTTCTGGCTGCCGTGATATTGTGTATGGCGGCTTTGACAGCATGTGGAAAGGACGGGGACGGAACGAAGGTGGTATTTACCACCGGATTTGGTAAGTCGGATGTTTTCCGGATTGCAGATGAGATTTGTAAAAAAGAGGAATTGATGGTCTACCTCACAACAACCCAGAATCAGTATGAAGAAGTGTACGGTGCAGAAATCTGGGATACAGAGCACGATGGCGTCACCTTGGAAGAGAATGTAAAAGAAACGGTGCTTGCCAAAATTGCGCAGATTAAGACCATGTATCTGATGGCCCTGGACCGTGAAGTGACGTTGACAGAACAGGAGACTACTCAGGTAGAGAATGCAGCCAAAGAATATTTTAATTCTTTGAACGAAAAAGAAGTGGAGCTTCTGGGAGTGACTCCGGATACTATTCGGGGATTATATGAAGAATATGCGCTGGCTGAGAAAGTATATGAGACAATCATCCGGGACATCAATCCCGAAATCAGTGATGATGAAGCCAGGATTATCACTGTGCAACATATCCTGATAAAAACAGGAAACACAGACAGTAAAGGCAACAGGATACCTTATTCTGAGACGGAAAAAGCAGAAGCCTATGCTAAGGCTGTAGAGTTTCAGGCGCTGGCTGCAGAGGGATCAAAAGCGTTTGAGGAGCTGGCAGCACAGTACAGCGAAGATGATACGATTACTTACTCTTTTGGAAAAGGGGAGATGGCTCAAGCATTTGAGGATGCAGCATTTCAGCTGGAGACCAATGCCATCAGTGACATTGTGGAAAGCGAAGCGGGGTATCACATCATCAAATGTATCAGTACCTTCAACATAGAGCAGACTGATGCCAATAAGGTCAAAATCCTGGAGCAGCGCAGAGAGAATGCATTTGGTCAGGAGTATGATGCTTACGTCAAGACTCTTACGAAGCAGCTAAATGAGGAACTTTGGAGTCAGATTACCCTGATTCATGACAGTCAGGTCACTACATCAGATTTTTTTGATGTGTACAGCCGTTTCTTTGAGGAAAAACGGTAGCCGGTTCAACGTTTCAGGGGACTTTACGAAAATTTTAGAAATCCGCAAAACCGCATAAATTGGGCATTTTTTGCAAATTATTAGCACTCATCTCGAATGAGTGCTAATTTTGTCTTGACATTTAACCATACAAGAGCTAAACTGGTATTCAGTAAGAAATAACTGCCTTAGAAATAGCAGATAACCTCTTCTTCCCGACCGAAGAAACGGCTGAATAAAGGAAGGGGTTATCCAAATATAAAAGAAAAGGATGTGGTTATAATGGCAGCAAGAAGCGGTAGCTTATCTATTAATAGTGAAAACATTTTCCCAATTATCAAGAAGTGGTTGTATTCCGATCACGATATTTTCTACAGAGAGCTTGTATCCAACGGCTGTGATGCTGTGACCAAGTTAAAGAAGCTGGACATGATGGGAGAGTATACTCTTCCTGAGAATTATAAGGCCAGAATCGATGTTGTGGTAGACCCTGAGAAGAAGACTCTGACCTTTACCGATAACGGTCTGGGAATGACTGCAGAGGAAGTAGATGAATATATCAACCAGATTGCATTCTCCGGTGCGACTGATTTCATCGAGAAATACAAGGATAAGAGCAATGCTGATCAGATCATCGGGCATTTCGGTCTGGGCTTCTATTCTGCATTCATGGTAGCAGATGAAGTTCATATTGATACTCTCTCCTATAAGGAAGGCGCTAAGCCTGTACACTGGGAGTGCGACGGCGGTACAGAATTCTCCATGGAAGATGGTGATAAGGCTGAAGTCGGTACTACGATTACTTTGTTCCTGAATGAAGACTGCCTGGAGTTTTGCAACGAGTATAAGGCGCGCGAAGTCCTGAAGAAATATTGTTCTTTCATGCCTACCGAGATTTATCTGTCCAAGGCTAATACCACAGAGACTCAGATCATCAAGGAAGATGAGAAGAGAGAAGATGATGTAGTTCTGGAAGTAATCGAGCCTGAAAAGAAAGAGGAAAAGAAGGACGGCGAGAGCGCAGAAGCCAAGGATGGTGAGGATGGTGCTGAGGAGAAACAGCCGGAGCCTAACAAGCTGAAGATCAGAAAGCGTCCTGAGCTTTTGAACGAGACACAGCCTCTGTGGACAAAACATCCTAACGAGTGCACCAGAGAAGAATATCTGGAATTCTACCGCAAGGTATTCCAGGACTACAAGGAGCCTCTGTTCTGGATTCATTTGAATATGGACTATCCTTTCAACCTGAAAGGTATTCTGTACTTCCCGAAGATCAATACAGAGTATGAGTCCATTGAGGGTACCATCAAGCTGTATAACAACCAGGTATTTATTGCCGACAATATCAAGGAAGTCATTCCGGAATTCCTGCTTCTGTTAAAGGGTGTTATCGATTGTCCTGATCTGCCTCTGAACGTATCCAGAAGTGCACTGCAGAATGACGGCTTTGTTAAGAAGATATCCGAATACATTTCCAAGAAGGTAGCCGACAAGCTGTCCGGAATGTGCAAGACTGAGAAAGAAGAATACGACAAGTACTGGGACGATATCAGCCCGTTCATCAAGTTCGGCTGCCTGAAGGATGATAAGTTCTGCGAGAAGATGACTGACTACATCCTTTTCAAGAATCTGGACGGCAAGTATCTGACTCTTCCTGAATGTCTGGAAGTAAAGCCTGTTGATGCAGAGAACGAAGAAGCAGGTGCTGCTACAGATGAGAATGGTGAAAAGGTAGAAGCTGAAGTAGTATCTGATGCAGACAATGTAGAAGAAACAGAGGCTGAGGAAGAAAAGAAAGAAAAGATTATCTACTACGTAACCGATGAACAGCAGCAGAGCCAGTATATCAACATGTTCAAGGCTGCAAAGATGGATGCAGTCATCCTGACCCACAATATCGATCAGCCTTTCATTTCTCATCTGGAGAGTAAGAACGAGGGCATCAAGTTCATGAGAATCGATGCAGATGTGACAGATGCCATGAAGTCCAAGACCTCCAAGAAGGCCGAGAAAGAGATGGAAGAGCAGGCAGAAGCCATCGGCAAGATCATGAAGAAGGCGCTGAAGAACGATAAGCTGAATGTCAAGGTTCAGAAGCTGAAGAATAAGAAGATTTCTTCTGTATTGACCTTATCTGAAGAGAGCCGCCGTATGCAGGATATGATGAAGATGTACTCCATGCCCGGTATGGATATGAGCGCATTTGGCGGAGACGGTGAGACCCTGATCCTGAATGCGAACCATCCTCTGGTACAGTATGTAACAGAGCATCAGGATGGTGAGAATGTAGAGATGATCTGCGAGCAGCTGTATGATCTGGCGAAACTGCAGCAGGCACCTCTGGCACCGGAGGCTATGACAAGATTTATTGCACGTAGCAATGATATTATGATGATGCTGGCAAAATAATTGATCGCTGTGCCGTAGACATGGCATTCGTAATAGAAAATGTAATGTAACCGGCAGATTATTAAAACGGGATTGGATGTGATGTCCAATCCCGTTTTCAGTAACCTGCCGTGTGTCCAATGATAGCTCTTAATCGATTATGATTCTACCAGCTGCAGATCATACAGCTTCTTATACAACCCATTCTGTGCCAACAATTCCTGATGTGACCCGGCCTCTTTAATCCGCCCCTTGTGCATAACAATAATCTTATCCGCATGTTGAATGGTAGAAAGCCTGTGAGCCACCATGATAGTAGTGCGCCCCTCCATTAAAGTGGAAAGTGCCTGGGTAATCAGGCTTTCCGTCTCCGTATCAATGTTTGCAGTTGCCTCGTCCAATACCAGGATGGTTGGCTTGTAAGCCAGTGTGCGGGCAAAGGAAATCAACTGACGCTGACCGGCAGATAACGTACTTCCGCGCTCTGTAACAGGCGCATCGTAGCTTTCCGGCATCTTTTCAATAAAAGTATCAGCATGGACAGTGTGGGCAGCAGCTTTTACATCTTCCAGCGTAATGTTCTCATTTCCCAGAGAGATATTGCTCTTGATATCTCCGGTAAAGAGGAATACATCCTGCTGCACCTGACCGATAGCCCCTCTCAGCACATTCGTATCGATATCCTTGATATTCACCCCATCGATAAGAATCTCACCTTTCTGAATATCAAAATATCTGCCGATCAAGTTTAAAATAGAAGTCTTTCCTGCACCGGTGGCACCTACGAAAGCGACCTTTTCACCGGGCTGGATGATGAAGCTGACATCTTTCAGAATATAATCATCTTTTTCATAAGCGAACCAGACATGCTTAAATTCGATTCTCCCCTGAATCTGAACAGACACAGGCTTGTCAGGGCTTACGATTTCCGGCTGCTCATCCAGAATGGAGAAGATCTTCTCAGCGGAAGCAAGAGACGACTGCAGCGTACCGAACTGTTCCGCCAATTCTTGAATAGGCTCAAAGAAAGAACTGATGTAGCTGATAAAGATGAACAGCGTTCCCAGTGATAACGTTCCGTTCAGCACATAGGAGCTTCCGGTACCGATGACAATGATCATGGCCAGAATGGAAATCAAATAAATGGAAGGACGGAAGATGGCAAAAGTCATGACCTCGCGCCAGTTAGCGCGGAACAGTTCATGGGACTTTTGCTTGAATTCCTCATATTTTTCTTCCTCCCTGGCAAAAATCTGAATCAGCTTCATGCCGGAGATATGCTCGGACAGGAAGGTATTCAGCTCCGTAATCTTGTTGCGTGTAATCTGGTAAGCTTTCCTGGACATGTAACGGAAGAAGAAAGTCAACACTGTTACCACAGGAAGCAGCAGGAAGGATACCAGAGCCATGCCCGCGTTGATGGAAATCATGACAACGGCATAGCCGATGATCTTCACGATATTTTTGAACAGTTTTACCAGAATCGTAGTGAACAGTTCGTTGACTGCTTCTGTGTCGTTGCTAACACGGGTTACCAGTTTACCTACAGGAGTGGTATTGAAAAAGTTGAGGGACAGACTGTGGATATGTCCGAAGACTTCTTCTCTCATACGGTAGATAATGTTTTGCCCCATGCGCTGGAGCATCCAGGTATCAGCGGCATTTAAGGCAAAGCCCACAAACAGCATCAGCAGATAAAGGGCGGCTGCCTTCAGGATGCCGGAGAAATCGAAGCGTCGCAGTTCCTTCAGATCGTCGCTGTCTAACAGCCTGGAACGAGTCTCAGCATAGGTTTGTAAAGTATCGTTATCAGCATCTGCAAGAAGCCGTGTCTCCTCCCAGGTCAGATTCTCGGCCATATAATACCGGTCCTGATAGAGCAGGATCTGGTAGTAAGAAACGTCAGACGAGATGCCATTGGCTGAGATGCTATCGGTTGAGATACCATCAGCAGAGGTATTGTCATTGGCATGTGCGCCTGCGCCACCATCCCCGGTATCACCCGTACTTTCAAGCGGCACTCTTGCCAGATACAGTTCCCCATATCGAACCGTTTCCGGTGTGCCTTCCTCTGTAACATAATAAGGCCTATAATATCCATTGATATAGTTATCGATAGCGTCACCGATAATGATGGGGCGGTAGAGCTCCACAACAATGATGAACAACACCAACAGGGTGGCAGCAGTCATCACCCATTTATGCGGTTTTAAATATCCAAGTAATCTTTTCATGCGTGTTCCTCCTGCAGTGCAGCCCGTTTTTCACCGATGGCAGCTTCTAATTGCTGTTTCTCGAACATATCCCGGTAGATGCCGCCAAGTGCCATCAGTTCGCTGTGGTTGCCGATTTCGCGGGCTTCTCCATCTTCCAGAACCATGATGATATCGGCATTCTGGATGGTAGAAATACGATGTGCGATGAGAATCGTGGTCTTGCCGGAACGGTTCTTTTTCAGATTCGTAAGAATCTGTTCTTCTGTATCTGTATCTACAGCAGATAAAGCATCGTCCAGGATCAAAATGGGAGCATCCTTCATCAGTGCCCGGGCAATGGAGCTTCGCTGCTTCTGACCGCCGGAAAGGGTGACGCCGCGCTCGCCCACAATGGTCTCATAGCCGTCCGGGAATGAGATGATATTTTCATGAATGCAGGCAGCCTGCGTAGCTTTTACGATACGATCCATGTCCTCGTCCTCGACTCCGAAAGCGATATTGTGCTTTAAGGTATCGGAAAACAGGAAGTTATCCTGGGGGACATAAGCAATATTTTCGCGGAGCGTCTTTAAAGGAACCGTGTTGATATCACGGCCGTCCAGCAAGATCATTCCGGGCTTCGTATTATAAAGGTGGAGCAGGAGATTGACCAGGGTGGATTTTCCGTTGCCTGTCCGTCCGATGACAGCCAGAGTGGTGCCGGCCGGAACATCCAGGTTAATATCCTTCAAAGTAGGCTCGCTGTGACCGCGATGAATAAAAGTCAGGTGGGAGAAGGTGATATTACCATGCAGCTTGTCCACATCCTGGGTGGCTTCTGTATCATGAATCTCCGGCTTCTCATCAAATACATCCTGAATACGGCGGATGGAAGCAGCACCCTGGGAAAACATATTGATGGCATCGCCACAGGCCAGCATAGGCCATACCAGCATGTTAATGTACTGATTGAAAGCTACGAAACGTCCCAGCGTGATCTCACCGGTCAGTGCCAGATAGCCGCCGTATACGAGCGTCGCCAGACTGCTGAAGCCGATGATGACGTCCAGGAGGGGAATGACGATTGACTGAAGCCGTACCACATTCAGGTTCTTGTCCATGGTATCGCGATTGGCACGGGCAAATTCCCGCATCTGGGCACGTTCTCTGACAAAGGCTTTAATGACGCGGACACCGGAGAAGCTTTCCTGCACATAGTCAGTCAGATTGGACACCGCCTCCTGGCGTGCCTTGTATCTGGGGTGCATGATCTTTCCGTAATAAATCTCTCCCACACAGATGACGACCATGGGAATCAGTGCCAGGAGTGTCAGCTTTACATTAACGTAATTCATCATCTGAAGAATAACCATCACCGTCATAACAGAAGCGTCGAATACACAGATAATAGCAGGACCTATGGACATACGCACTGCATTCAGGTCGCTGGTAAAACGGGTCATCAGATCACCTGTCTTGTGCTCGTTATAATATTCCACACTCATCTTTTCCAGGTGGCCGAACATATCGTTACGAAGTTCTTTTTCGATGGAACGGGCTGCGCCAAAGATAAAAAATCTCCACAGGAAACGGCCGATGGCCAGCGTCAGACCAAGCAGAAAGATCTGAAGCAGGCAAAGCTTCACATCATCCCAGGCAAAGGTATGGGCAGTCAGTCCATCGGTAATGGTGCCGGTGAGTTTCGGTATGAACAAGTTGGCAAAATCTACTACAAAGAGCGTGATGATGCCTGCCACATATTGAAAACGATGGCGCTTGATGTATTTTAAAATAAACTGAAATGAATTCAAAACATTCTTACCTCCCTTTTAGTCGCGTATTTACTATTTTAGTGCTTTTGGGGGAAAGATGCAACATATTTGTAGAAATGATGTAACATAAAATAGAGGAAGAAACGTCAGATGACAGTTCCTTCCTCTATTGATGTTCGCGCCGTGGACACATGTGCCCATTCTATTTCTCGATGGCTGCTTTTCTTTGATTGATCTCTTTTATGATATTGATATCAAATTTCTCTGCACGTTCATATGTATACAGTCCGTTGATTTCCTGCTCGATATCGTAAAGCTGCGTATAGCAGAAGCCGAAGATATCTTCATTATCCAGCAAAGCATCGGTCAGTCCTTTATAGCGGGCGAAAAATTCTTGTTCCGTCTTGGGGGCCTGACCGTATCCCCAGCCTTCCGTAGCATTCTTTACCCACTGAATTCCGCCGTATTCGCTGACGAAAATAGGCTCTCCATGATATGTCTGCTGGAAGAAAGGTGAAACACCGCTGCCGCTTCTGGAATAATTACCGTTGGCCGGGCTGTTTACCCAGAAGAACGGAGAGCTTGCTTCGATGCAGTCATTGGATTCTTTGGCAAGACTGGTGAAAGCATCCCAGCGTTGCTTAAAGGTGGCAGGATTTTGGTCATAATCATGAATGTCATAAATTTCAGTGGATGCATGATAATTACCGCTGGTATCGATGCAGGGTCTGGTGGGATCCAGCAGCTTTGTAAAGTAATGGATACTGCTGAGAAGAGCATTCTTTGACTTGTTCTCCCAATATCCCCAGGTTTCGTTGAAAGGACACCAGCCGATGATAGCCGGATGGTTAAAGTCACGTTCAACTGCTTCATGCCATTCTTTCATATAGATTTCAGTGGCGTTAGGCAGAGAGTGGTCAAATCCCCAGTTAGGATATTCGCCCCATACCAGATATCCCAGTCTGTCGCAGTGATACAGGAATCTTGGCTCAAATACTTTCTCGTGAAGTCTTGCACCGTTGAATCCTGCAGCGTAGGAGAGCTCGATGTCTTTTACAAGGTCTTCCTCGGTGGGAGCAGTATAAATGCCGTCCGGATAGAAGCCCTGATCAAGAACTGTTCTCTGGAATAAAGGCTTGCCGTTTAACAGATATTTCTTTCCTTCAAAGCGGGTGGTACGCATACCGAAATAACTCTTTACAGAGTCTTCGCCATATGTGAGAGTCAGGTCATAAAGGCCGCCTTTGCCTGCTTCCCAGAGGTGCAGTTCAGAAAGCTCCAGCGTTGCACTGAAGAAACCGCCTTTTGAAGTAAGAGATTTGGAAGCGACAGTTTTGCCTTCCCACTCAGCTTTCAGGGTAAGCGTGCCTGCACCTTCCGTAATACCGGTTACGGTTAGGGAGGAATTGGCAGGGTCTGCATAATATTTTGCAGATTTGATATAAGCCAGAGGAACAAACTCCAACCATACAGTCTGCCAGATACCGGTGGTTCTGGTATAATCACAGCCGGAAGAAGCGTAGCGGTGAGCCTGCTTTCCCTTGGGCTGCAGACCGCTTCTTACATCATCTTTGACAGCTACGAAGAGAGTATTCTCACCATCTTTTACATAGTTTGTGATATCAAAAGAGAATGAGGTATAGCCGCCTTTGTGCTGGCCTACGTGTGTATTGTTGACATATACATCGGTAGTATAGTCAACAGCTCCGAAGTGAAGCAGTGTTCTGCCACTTACTTCTTTGTCTGTAAGATGGAAGGTTCTTCTGTAAGCGACACCGTCAATAAAGTCGGTATAGCCGATGCCGGAAAGCTTACTTTCCGGGCAGAAAGGAACGATGATTTCTTTATCAAATTTTTCTTTTTCCCAGAGCTTGCGTTCGATGGCGCTGGCGCCGAAATCAAACTCAAATTCCCAGGTTCCGTTTAAGTTCATCCAGTTGGCTCTTTCCCATTGAGGCCAGGGATGTTCTGCACGAGGTATGTTCATTGTATTTCTCCTTTTCTCCTAAAAATGTTGATACCTATGTTTATTATATGAGATAAAATGGGGGATAGTAAATACAATATTTTGCATAAAAGTTAGGAAAATGCGCATTAGAATGCTGTTCACTCCGCATGCGCTTTTTCTGCTTGCGTGTGAATCAGTGCCATTTACTTAAGATGTAACTGCAGCCTGTCTGGATAACTCAAACGGATCGGGCATAGAAGAGCATTTAGCGTATGAAAAAGAAGTACTCTTTAATCTGATATTTTGGACATGGGAGTGCGATTTTTTTGTAGCCAACGGATAAGAACTCTACTTTTTCCAGTTTTATCCGCTGAAAATAGCCCCTTTAAAGCGATGCCAACGGATAAAAGCTTCATTTTCGCCAGTTTTATCCGTCAAAAACGTCCCCTTTAGAGCGATATCAACGGATAAAAGCTTTATTTTTTCCAGTTTTATCCGTCGAAAATGTCCCCTTTAGAGCGATACCAACGGATAAAAGCTTCATTTTCTCTAGTTTTATCCGTCGAAAACGCCCTCTTTAGAGCGATACCAACGGATAAAAGCTTCATTTTCTCCAGTTTTATCCGCTGTAAGCGCCCATTTTAGAGCAACGCCAACGGATAAAAATTTCATTTTCCAGCTTTTATCCGCCTCAGAACACGTTAGAGCTCACAAATCAATATTCTGTACACACAAAGTTCAGAAAGAACCCGATTTTTTTTCATATATCCAAACAGTTTCTAATCACGCAGGCGGAATAACACAGGCGGAATATTTTTGAGTTAGGTGTAAAAAAGCAGATCTCTATTTTTCTAGAAATCTACTTAAATGAATGACATTGCGTATGGATTATAACAGCATTTAGTTATAAAAATATAATAGCCTGAAATGATTTCCAACGCTAAAGAAGAATGGAAATATTTCAGGCTATATAATTGAATTGATTATGAGGTTGCGTAAAGCAAACATTTGCAATCCGCTTCGCTGCCTGCAGGTTATTTTACATATTTTTCAAGTGTAGCCGTTACAGCGCCGACACCGGAAGAAAGCTCGGTAAAGTAAGTCTTTACCTGGTCAGCCATACCGATGGCAATCAGGTCTACACCGAAGATCTTCTCATTGCGAAGCAGGGCATCCAGACCGGACAGATCCTTAGGTTCTTCAGATAAAGCGTAACCTGCCACATAAGGAGTTACAGAATCCAGAAGAGGATCGGGGCTTAAGGTAAATGCATTGCCGTTGTCATCGATAGCCATCAAGTAACGCAGCCAGCCTGCAAATACCAGAGGGATGAGCTTCAGGTCAGCAATATTCAGATCTTCGCGCTTTAAGTATGCCTTGATGGTTTCGCCAAAGCGGATAGCCAGCTTCTGGGAGGTATCGGTAGCAATACGCTGAGGGGTGTCAGGCATAAACGGATTTGGGATACGCATGGTTACAACGGTATCGATGAATTCCTTCGGATTCAGGATGCCGGGATCTACTACAACAGGAAGTCCTTCCACATAACCGATCGTCTCAACCAGCTTCTTTAACAGAGGATTCTTCATTTCCTCAGAAATCAGCTGATAGCTAAGAAGGCAGCCATATACAGCCAGAGTGGTGTGCAGAGGATTCAGGCAGGTGCAGACCTTCATCTTTTCTACTTTATCTACAGTCTCGCGGTCGGTATAGATCACACCGCCTTTTTCCAGAGCAGGCTTGCCGTTAGGGAAATGGTCTTCAATTACCAGATATTCACATTCCTCGGCATTGACAAAAGGAGCAATATAGGTATTCTTGGAAGTAACTACTGCATCCAGTCCGTCAATACCGTCTTTTTCAAGCATTGCTTCCACGGAAGCATCGGGTCTGGGAGTAATCTTGTCGATCATGCTCCAGGGGAAAGAAACAGACTCGGAATCTCTTACATAAGCAGCAAAGCCTTCTTCTGCCAGACCGGCCTTGCACCATGCATCAGCAAAAGCAGTCACAGCAGCAGCCAGCTTGTCACCGTTGTGAGAGCAGTTGTCCATACTTACCATAGCGATAGGAAGCTTTCCGTTTAAATAGCGATGATACAGCAGAGATACTACCTTGCCCAGGTAACTTGCGGGCTTCTCAGGTCCCTTGCCGAAATCGGCTTCGATAGCAGGAAGGGTGTTGCCCTTAGGGTCGGTTACGGCATAACCCTTCTCAGTAATGGTAAAGCTTGCCATCTGCAGAGAAGGCGCTGCAAAGATTTCTTTCAGGCGATTGTACTCAGCTTCATTGTCACTGTCTAAGATCAGGGATTCCATGATACTGCCTACGATGGTCTTGTCCACAGTATTGTCTGCTTTCAAGGTAGCCAGAATGGACAGATTGTCGTGAGGGCGGTACATTTTCTCAATGATTTCATAGTCAAAGCCTTCTACAGCGATGATACCGGTATCCAGAACACCTTCATTTAAAAGGTTCTGAGCCACGTTACACTGGAAAGCACGGAAGATATTACCTGCACCGAAGTGAATCCAGGTGGGCGCTGCCTTTGTTTTAGCAGATACTTTTTCATAATCAAAAGAAGGAAGACGATAGCCGGCAGCTTCGAATGCCCGGCGGTCCTTCAAAATACCATTTAATGTAAGTTCCATGACGGAGACTCCTTTCCTATCTGAGAATAGCGGCAGTAACACAACTGCCGCCGGGTGAATCATTATTTATTTGTGCTGTTTGTCAATAGCTTCCCACAGTCCGTTTAAGTAGCAGGCACCGAGGGCTCTGTCGTACAGACCGTAACCGGGCATAGCAACTTCGTCCCAGATCATACGACCATGATCAGGTCTGATAGGTCCGGTAAAGCCGGTTTCATACAATGCACGCATGATTTCGTACATATCGAAGGTTCCGTCACTGGACAGATGAGCAGCTTCTTCGAAATCGGTAGGAGTGTTGAATTTCAGGTTACGCACATGTGCAAAGTGAATTCTGCCTTCCAGGGAACGGATCATATCAGGCAGATCGTTCTCCAGATTGGTACCATAGGAACCGGAACAGAAAGTAACACCGTTGTGAAGGTTGTCAACCATCTTCATCATGCGAAGGATGTTGGTCTTGTTGATGATGATACGAGGAAGTCCGAATACACTCCATGCAGGATCATCGGGATGGATAGCCATGTTGATATCATACTTGTCACATACAGGCATGATGCGCTCCAGGAAGTACTTCAGGTTAGCAAACAGCTTCTCGTCGTCTACATCCTTGTACATTTCGAACAGCTCTTTTACGCGAGCCATACGCTCAGGCTCCCAACCGGGCATTACTGTACCGTTCATGTCGCCTGCGATAGATTCAAACATCTTCTCAGGATCCAGAGCGTCTACTGCTTCCTGGGTGTAAGCAAGTACGGTAGAGCCATCGGGACGCATACGAGCCAGTTCAGTTCTGGTCCAGTCAAATACAGGCATGAAGTTGTAGCATACAAGATGGATGTCAGCCTGTCCAAGGCGCTCCAGAGTAGTAATATAGTTGTCAATATATTTATCTCTGTCGGGAGTACCGATCTTGATGGCATCATGAATATTTACACTTTCGATACCTGCGAGCTGTAAGCCTGCATCCTCAATCTCTTTCTTCAGAGCCAGGATGTCTTCCATCTCCCATACTTCACCGGGAGTGGTGCCGTACAATGTGGAGATTACGCCGGTTACGCCGGGAATCTGTCTGATCTGCTTCAGGGTAACGGTGTCGTATTTGCTTCCGTACCATCTTAATGTCATCTGCATAAAAGTAACTCACCTTTCTTGCTTACCTTTCAGGAAAGCCTGTCAATTTTTTTCTCTCAATTTGAAGTGTAACCACTTCGGATAATCTTAGTATAAAATGATTTGAAATGCATGATAAGAGAATATATTGCTTGAAATCATGCAAAAATTGCTTTATTATTTAAATAGACTAAAATATAATAGAAAATAGGTAAAACAGTTATAAAAAAGATACGAAAAAAGGGGTGAAGAAGATATGAAAGAATCTGCAAAAGGCACTGTGAAAGAGCTGGAGATCAAAGGGCAGGGGCACAAAGGCCAGGTAATGTCTAAGCCGGTACTTCCTGACAGAAGCAGACATGCCAAGATTCGGAGAATGGAAGCGACAGATGAGCGACAGTACATGATCAATGACAATTATGAGGTCTATGAAAAGCAGGGAGCGCCCACCGGTGCGGCTACTTTTCATTATCACAGCTTCTATGAGATCATCTACGTATTGGAGGGGGAATATTCCTCTATGATAGAAAATCAAACTTATCATATGAAGAAAGGAGATTTCCTGCTCATAGACAGTAATGTCATGCACAAATATCATTATGTGGAGAAAAAGCATGATTCCTCCAAGCGCATTATCCTTTGGATTACCGGAAAGATGCTGGACGAACTTTCTGCCGGCGGCCTGGACCTGGGTAGTTGTTTTGCCAAAAGCAGTGAACAGGGTTCTTGTGCATATCATTTTCCGGCATATTATGAAGAACAGCTAAGAGGATATCTGCTGAAGCTGGCCATGTCTGAAATGATGGACGTGGAATTGCCGGGCGCCAAGCCGGTACTGGACCGGGGATATCTGACTCTCTTTTTTGTATATCTGAATGCACTCTGTAATAGGAAGGAATACCTTTTTGCGGCAGAGGAGATGGTTGTGCATCCCATGGTCGACACCATATCTGCCTATATTGATGCTCATATCAGCGAACCGATTCTGGTAGAAG
>JAFTVH010000181.1 GCA_017465845.1 Lachnospiraceae bacterium
AGCTTGAACAGACATTGACTAATCACAGAACGTAATTCGCCACTTTGTGAAATTTAAGCAGTTTCGAACAGTTTACAAATACAGAGACATAATTCCAAACGAAAGCCGGCATTTATGTTTACGTAAGGAATCCGCCCTATGCAGGACAGATACGCCAAGTGTCTAACGGGTGGAAATAACACAACTCGAACGCAAAAAGCAGCTTTGGAAATTATTCGGCGGGAATTAGTGGCCGCCGCCACCACCGCCGCCTCCGCGGCCACCGCCACCATATCCGAAGCCGCCGCCTCCGCCATGGTAACCGCCACCGTGGGAACCGGATCGTACCGCAGAGTGGAAAGAACGACCACAGCTGCGGAAACTTCTGGAACGATGATAGGTGTTGTTCAGTACCGGACTAGCACTTGCAGCAGCTTCCGGACATCTGATAGTGATTGCCTTGATAACCTTTTCGGAAAGACCGAATGCGGTTGCATATACCAAATACTTTTCCCAAAGGGGCAATTCTACAATGGTACGCTCATGTATGAGAGTATCACTGTTTAAGAAGTTGTATAAACCTCTCCACTTTGCATATTCATCCTCGCCGAACTGTGTCAGTAGAACGAATTTTTCTGCTTGCTTCTTAAGATAAACGGAACTAATCATAAAGCAAACACCGGAGATAAAGAATGCACCGAACGCCAATTCCAAACGAGTCTGATAAGAAATAATATTTACCAGAGTAATGAGCAAAATTCCGGTAATCCATAAGAATTTGGCGGTGGATTTAATCTCCTTCTGAGGCTGAGTATAATCTGCTTTCTGGAAGTAGCCGTCCTTTACACCGATATTTACTACGGAATTGTCTATATTCTTTACGAAAGTTTGTGTATTGTAGTAATCGGAAGAGATTCGTTGCTGAAGAGTACTCATAAAGATAGTATCTCCTGAAGCATGACGAACCAGGAGATTATAATAATACTCTTCACAAGGAGTAAGCGGCTCAAAGGTCTCCACAGGAGCCGGGGATTCTACGTTATACATAGGAGTTTCCAATCCCATATCTGTCATAGTTACCTGCGGAGGAGCCTGCACCGCGGGCTTCTTAATGGTAATCTTTATGTTGCCAAGACTAACCTCTTCTATATCAATGTAATTTTTACGTGCTAAACTAAGTAAGATTGCGGAATAAATACCAGAATCATCCTTTGGTGCTTTGTGCTTACAGAAAACTAAAGCCGCAGCAAAATTAGGGTCTAAATCGCTGGGAATCTCACGAAACAGCTCCATATCCATTGTTGGAGTGTAGAAAGTGTGTTTTGATTTCATGCGATTTTTGATGGTAAAGGCATAGAATAAAGCATAGATTCCACAGGCAGTTAGCGCAACGAAGACTACTGTCTTAATAGTCTTATATCTGGCTGGCGTAGAGGCATAAGCCTGCTGCTCTTCATAAATCTCAGCCAATACATCATCATTAGAATAGTAGTTGGAAGGAGCATATTCAGTAAAGATATGCTTATCCGTACCATGGGATACTAGATCAAATTCAATGTACTGATTATAGGGTCTGAACTGCAAGTCTTCCTCATCCAGTTCAAAGGAGAAGGTATAGTATCCGGGATTCAGGGTTGCCGACTCTGTTACAGGGAATTCATTCGCATTGGTTCCATAGGTGTAGACGTCATAGTTTCCGGCTGAGGGCATATCCTCATTAGGGAACAAAATCTGTGCCTTAAAGGAATTCAGATGCTGGATAGTGGTTCCGGAATAAAGTGCCAGATACAAGTCCGAGCAGTCATTATAACGCAGCGCTGCATTGTGCATTTCGTACTCGATTTCAAATACAACTTCTTCGCGATATAATCCGTCTACATAGAAGAATACACATTCATACTGTGCATCGCTCTCATCGTAAGGACCCTCACTGTGATACCATTTACCCGGTCCGTAGTAGGGATTATAGCTGACATAATCGTAGTCATCCCAATACAGCTTGGGACTTTCATCATAGATGACTTCGGTACCATCCGGCATAATCTGTTTTACGGAATGTACCGTATAGTCAACCTTTACACCATCTATATAATCTTCCGGAAGGTCGCGCCATAGTTCCCAGAAAAGATTATATTCAGAAGCGGCATGTACATCGAAGGTCAGCCGTTCTGTAATAAGTACTTTGCCCTCGCTGCCCGGTTCGTCCACCACAACAGCTTTATATTCCACATCTGTGATGCGGGCATAGTCGTTAGGATTTAATTGCATGTCTTCAATTATGTAGGAGCCTTCGCTTGCAAAAACCAGTAGAAAAACCACTGCAAGGAACCCACAAAACTTTAACATGAACCCGTTGTTATTCATATTTCCCCCTCTTTCAATCATAATTTGTCAAAAATAGTATATAGGAAAATATATCCTCTGTAAAGGCAAGTATATTATTCTTCCTCAAAGAAAAAGAGTTCTTCTACGGTTGTTCCCAAGACTTTGGCGATATCCATTGCCAGCTTTAGGGAAGGGTTGTATTGCCCCTTCTCAATACGAATGATGGTTTCCCGACGGGCACCAACCAGCTCTGCCAACGTATCCTGCTTCATATCCAATTTTGCGCGGTATTCTTTGATTTTGGTTGTCATTACTGCCATGTGTTCACCATCCTATTTTAAGCCTCGTTTTTCTAATATAATGAAAGTAATGTTTTCAATAAATTGGGCAAGCATCACGAAGATGATAGGGATGCGGAGGAAATTGTCTACCGGATCCTCTGTAAATGCAAAACGAAAATCCTGAATATTCCAAATGAGGATAATGATGATTGCAATAAAAATGTATTGTGAAAGGTAACCTGCTTTATATCTGTTCAATTTTGATAATTCGTCATCCTTTTCAGCATTCTTGGTTTGAGATATGGTCAGAATACAGATGATAACCAGTAATATAAGGGTAATCATAGGAATCATGATTGGTAAGGGGAGTGGTGCAAGATAGTCCTCGGCGGTGAAAATCATTTGTTCTTTAGCAATCAATGTAAGATTACTGGCGATTACTGCCCCGTCTAAGACTGCAGCCCATGCAGCCTGTTTTACTTTAGATGCTTTCTTGGGTTTGGCGTTCGTAGTAGTCATAAGAGTATTCTCCTTTTTGGAAGTGATATATTTGTCACGTGATGTGATAAATATATCACTCCTATAGGAGCCTGTCAATATAAAAGTGATAAATACATCACATTAATGCAATTTGCCTTCGAACTCTGTCTTTTACTTTGGTCAGAAAATCTTCCGGTCCAAGAACCTTGATGGTGGGGCCAAAGGATAATATCTCGATTAAGAGCTCCGTCTCCATCATGCTGTTATAGAAAATCTGACATTCGTAGGTGTCATCATCCAGCTTTTTGGTTCGCTTTTCATAATTGGCAAAATGAAGCATGGTGCGCTCTAAGGTGTTGCGCTTGGTGGTAATCAGGAGTTTTACCGGATCTTTGTAATAGGAGGTTCTGATTGCCTCTGCAAGATCGATTTCTCCATCATACGTTTTCTCTGTAGGTGTTATTCTATCTATACGGGAAATATTTACAATTTCTACCCGTGGGGATGTTACATTTTTGCCGGAAATGCAGAGTACACGAAATTTGTCGTTCTTGGCAGAGTATTCTATGCGACAGGGTAGGTAGGTATGGCAGACATCCTTGCTACGCCTGGAGCAGAAGCGGATGTCCACATATTGCTTCTTGCGAATAGCTTCCAGCAAAGTGCGAAAATGACACACGTACTTGGAGGAAGTGAAATCGTCCCCATCCTGAAATCTGTCATAGTAGTAAAAGTTCTCCGGGGTAAAGAGAGGTTCTATATTTTTTAAATAGGCATGTAGAATATCCAGCTGCGCATTCTCCAGGAAAAGACCAATGCGCTCATCCAGCAAAATGGCTTTGAGCCATCTTTTTTGCAGAGTGGTAAGGGGGAGAACCTCCGGATTGTCTATTTTGGACAGATAACCTTCTTCTGTTTTCTCTAAAAGATTCCAGTTATTTATCAATTTGGGAACAATCATAAAACCGCTCTCTTCATACCCGAAGCGAGCAGCCAAGGCCAGCATATCCTTTTCGGTAATGGGTGTTTCTCTTGCGGCCTTACAGATTTCGTCCACAATCTGAAAATAGCAGTTATATATTTCTGTGAATAATTCCATATATCTTACCAAAGCTTTCGTAATTAGTCTTCGTACATTGCAGCCATTTGTCGCATATCGCCGTAGAATTTCCTTTTTAAATAAGGATTATTGGATTCAAAGGAGAGGATGCGCCCGGTAAAGGTCTTTATCCAAGGCATCATTTCATTACCGTCAAAAACTTCTTTTTCATAGGAGTAGGTGTTTTCGCCGATGTGAGTAATGATACCACCTTTTCCCTCCCGCTCCAGACGCTGGAGGATGAAATCTTCTGTTTTCTCATGAATGTACAGAGTCATTTTGATGGTATTGGTTCCTCTGGTAGTTCCGAAGGAGACCCCAAACACTTTCGATAGATTGTTCTCCAAATCCTTTTCATGCTCCATATAAGTAGGAATTACATCCAAAAGAGAGACCTCTTTGATGGAATCCAACCGTATATTTGTAAAGCGTCGACCCTGCATATTATACAAGCAGAGATATCGTCTTCCAGTTCTGGTGCTTACAAAAATTTTGAGGGGCGCGCCTTCTGTTTTCTGGATCTGTTTTGATTTGGAGCTGCGTTGAATCAGCGTCACAGCCCGCTTTTCTCTCATGGCATCCAGTAAAACAAGGAGCATCTCGTCCTCTAGGGTATGACCGAAGAAGCCATGCTTGGCGGTAAAAATATCGTTTGCGGTTTTTTGATTATCCAGAATTGTACTGCCCAGAATGCCTAACGGCGCAGCGATATGGTAGAAACCAATGGCTTCTAATAGGGCAGGCAGCTCTTCCGGAATAAGATATGCCAGATTATCTGCGCACAAGTAACGGTGTTGCTTTCCGGACTTTTGGCATATCAGCAGGCCTTCCTCTTCATATTCTTTTACCTTTTTGCGTACCAGCTGGGGCTCAAAGAGCACATCATAGTTTGCCAGTATTTCGTTGGTCAGTTCCTCAATGGTTCGAGGCTCTTTGTCCTGCATGATATCCAGAAGGAAGAAATGAAGCATAATATCATTGTCCGTAAAGCTTTTGGATTTCCACACCCGGTAAAGGGGATTGGTCAGAAGCAGATTACTGTCCATGGCAATGGAGATATTTTTTCCATTCTTGGTATATTCGCTATGTATATATTCAGACAGCCAGCTTTCGATTCGTCGCCTTTCATTATCGTAGGTGCGACCGCTTTTCTCTGAAAAATCATCCCTGGTCTTAAAACCATAGACAAAGAAATCCCGTACATATTCTCTGCTTTTGGAAAAGGATTTAATCAGCTCTTGAAATTCCGACATAACAGGCTCCTTGTAAATTTAGTAATAATTGCATTTTAGCACCTTCGCACCTTTTTTTAAATGATTCCTTTATCTGGAAATTGTATGATTACTTCAGGCAAAGGGAAAGCGCAGTCCTTGATTTGTAGCTCAGCTAGGTAGAGCACCGTAAAACAAGTCTTGGCAAAGGCTTTAACAGCAATATTCGCACCGATTACGTGGGTTGTCGTGGGTTCGATTCCCATCAAATCGGGGGCGCGTGACTCCTAAGCCCAGGACAGTCTGATGTGGGGAAATAAGTCTTGATAAAGGCTTTCACAGCAATCTACATGTGGTATGAATAGGTTCGAATCCTATCCCATCAGACTGTTTCCTCAAAAAAGTGGAAAGAAGGAGAACATTATGAATTTTATGGAAAGATTACATATAACATTGACTGACAGAAAGAAGGTTACTGAGAATGGTGCGGTAGGCTTCGAGACAAGTAAGAGTGCCCTGGTTGATTTGAATTTTGCGGTGGCGTCCTTACGAAATGCAGAGGAAGCAGCCGTCATCAGAAAATTTATTGTAGCCTTTAACGAGGATAGAGTATTGGCAATGAAGTGGCTCTTTTTCCTTCGTGATGTGAGAGGTGGTCTTGGTGAAAGACGTTCCTTCCGCATTATCATCCGTTATCTGGCAACTGCGTACACAGATATGGTAGCAAATCTTGTAGAAATCATGGCAGAGTACGGTAGATATGATGATCTGCTCATTCTACTGGATACTCCGGTGGAGAATCAGGTGCTTTCCCATATTGCGATGCAGTTACGAGAGGATATCATAAATATGGAGAATCATGAGACGGTGTCTCTGTGTGCCAAGTGGATGCCAAGCAACAATACTTCTTCACAGGAGTCCAGAAAAATGGCGGTAAAGCTCCAAAAGGCCATGAATTTTACTGCGAAGCAGTATCGCAAAATGTTGGCAGAGCTTAGAGCGTATATGAATGTAACAGAGGTCCTGATGAGTGACAATCGCTGGGAAGAGATTGATTACTCTGCAGTAGCCTCCAAGGCAAATGTGCTGTACAGAAATGCATTTATGGCCCATGACAAGGTACGTAGAGAGGCATTTTTGCAAGCAGTAGAGAAGAACGAAGCCGTGATGCATGCAGATGTTTTGATGCCTCATGACATTGTTTCCCGTTATACCAGCAGAGTGGGCTGGAGACTAGAGCTTGGGGCGGTGGATGCTGCGCTGGAGGCCTTGTGGAAGAAGCTTCCGGATGCGGTGCAGGGTGCAGAAAATGTGCTCTGTATAGTGGATGGTTCCGGCAGTATGCTTTGCCCGGTAGGAAATACGGGTACTACGGCATTGCATGTTTCCAATGCACTGGGTATATATTTTGCAGAGCGCATGAAGGGTGCTTATCGCAATAAGTTTATTACCTTTTCCAATACGCCAAAGTATGTGGATTTGTCGGGTTGCAGAAGCTTAAGAGAAAAGCTACAGCTTGCGTTTGCTCATAATGACTGCACCAATACCAATCTGGAAGCAACCTTTGATTTGATATTGGAGACTGCCGTCAGAGGTCATTTAAAGCAATCCGAATTGCCTCAGACGGTGCTGGTAATCTCCGATATGGAGTTTGACCAAGCGATGTATGGCAAGAAAACAGATGCACTTTTTGAAACCATTGCAAAGAAGTTTCAAAGATATGGCTACAAGCTGCCCAGACTTGTATTCTGGAACGTCAACAGCAGAACCGGTGTTATCCCTGTGAGAGAAAACGAAAATGGTGTGGCACTTGTCAGCGGCTTTTCCGTGAATATCTGCCAGATGGTACTTTCCGGTGAATTGTCACCGTACAAGGCATTGGTAAAGGCGTTGAACAGTTCCAGATATCAGATTATTGAGAAGTACGTGGGATAAAAGGGCAGCCAAATCCGCAGAATTAGTCTCCTTAGTGGTCATTTCAATTAACACGGAAATAAATAGGACTTTTGCACTATCCGAGATTGACAATTGTACTTAAAAAAGCTATAATGAAATAAAAATAGGCAGAGTGACTAAGTTATTAATAGAGAAATTAGTTAAACGCGGGAGAGAAAATATGGCAAAGAACGTATTAATTGTTGATGATGCAGCTTTTATGAGAATGATGATTAAGGATATCCTTTCTAAGAACGGATATAATGTAATAGGCGAGGCCGAGAACGGAAAGGTTGCCGTAGATAAATTTAAGGAGTTAAGTCCGGATCTTGTTACCATGGATATTACTATGCCTGAGATGGATGGCCTTGAAGCGTTAAAGGCTATTAAAGCAGTAGCTCCCGGAGCAACTGTTATTATGTGTTCTGCAATGGGTCAGCAGGCGATGGTTATTGAAGCAATTCAGGCCGGAGCGAAGGACTTTATTGTTAAGCCTTTCCAGGCAGATCGTGTTTTGGAAGCTGTTAAGAAGGCAATTGGTTAATTCTATATTTATGTATATGGAGAGCTGTCAGAGATGACAGCTCTTTTGTGTTATGGCGACGAGGAAAATGAACATCGCGCATGCGCAAATGGACATTTGACGACCGTAATTGGAGCTCGATTTACAAGCGTATCAAGGCTTTGTGGGAATGCGATGCAAAGCACGGATAATGTTACAGCGCTCCAGCAAAGTTCCTTCTCCGTCACACATGGTTGCATACCACATTGGCTTACAAAGAACGCCGTCCTTCAGTAGCATTTCTAAATTGCTTGCATACTGGAAATGTAGATGGCTCAGCAAGCCGCCGCTATTCTTTGCACTTCGCTCCGGCATGGGAGCCATGGCAAGAAGGTAGCGGAAGGGCCAGTTTTCCGGTGCGTTGGTTGCTTCGAAAAGAAAATTCTCCTTAGCTTCCAATCCCTTGGGGATGATGGTAGATAAAATATAATCCTGCTTTCCCAAGGATTGTCCGTTTTCACCCAGCCATTCGATAGACATAGCTTCGATCGTTGGGGCGATGTTCCAACCACCCAGACGTACAGGATTTTCTTCATTTATCGTATTACATGCTATTTGCCAGAACGCTTTTGCACCATTTTTAAACATAGGCATGGCTTTGGCGATTTCTTCGGCTTCCGCCCAGCACTGCTTCATAGCTGGTTCTTCACTGTATATATAGCTTTCAAAATTGGTCCATCGTCCGAACCATTCATTCTTATTATATTCCATCCTCATTCTCCTTATCATTTAAATAAATGTAACAGTTTAGCTGCGCCATTGGCAAAAACGCTTTGCAAGGCGCTGCTGTTACAAATAAATCACTCTGTCACACCAGCCTGCAGCCAATTCCTCGTCATGAGTAATGACCAAAACGGCTGCGCCTTGTTCCTTCAGCTGATTTAACAGCTGTGCCACCTTCGTCATGTGATAGTAGTCAAGACCGCTGGTAGGTTCATCAAGCACGATAAATTCTTTGCCGGAAAGCATAGCAGACGCAATAGCAACTCGCTGCTTTTGACCACCGGACAGACTCATCGGATGACGGTCTGCCAAGTTTGTTAAGCCGAGAGCTGATAGCACTTGGTCGCATAATTCGGGTTTTGTAGCTCCCAGCATAACCTCTTCACGAACACTGTCTGAAAACAACTGATAATTCACATCCTGCATAACCATAAAGCTATTTTTCAGGCGCTCTTTTTCCTTTGCGGGGGTAATGCTGCCACTGACAGGCTTCAGTAGACCACATAGTGTCTTGGCAAGAGTACTTTTTCCGATTCCGTTATGCCCCATCAGCCCTACGATTTCGCCTTTGCATATCTGAAAATGGGTCACATCATACACAGGGCTTTTTTTTCCATATCCTACAGATAGATTGACAGCAGAAATCAACGGATTTTTCCCGGAAGAAGGTAATTGGCTTTTCTCGATTGCTTGCTGATGATATTGCGTGGTGCATAGAGGGCGAAGTCCCATTGCTTGCAGGGTTGCGAGAGGGAGTGCCCTAAATTCATCTGCATTCCACTGCCCTCTTAGCATACCGTTTTCAAATAAGCAGAAGCGGTCTGCCAAGTCTGCAATCCATGCCAAGCGATGTTCCGCAATAACAATGGTGATACCCTCAGCTTTTTTCTTGGCAATCATATCGTGGAGCTCAGCGATTGCTTTGTAATCCAAATTGCTGGTAGGCTCATCCAGAACTAACAGTTTTGGATGTAAGATACAAGCTGCACCAAAGGCGATACGTTGCTTTTCTCCGCCGGAAAGTTTAAAAATACTGCGATGAAGTAGGTGCTCCAGACCAAAGTCTGCGGCACAGTCCGTAACTCTTTTTTGAATCACATCAGATGACATGCCAGCATTTTCGCATGGAAAAGCAAGTTCTGCGGTAGTATCTACATTGAAATATTGTGTTTTGGGATTTTGAAATACACTTCCCACCAGAGGCACATAATCTTCGATGGCGGAAATCCGAGGATCCAGCCCAAATGTGCTACATAGACCGGTCAGCTCGCCGCTAAAAAAGGAAGGAATCAGTCCATTCAGCAGTCTGGTCAGAGTGGTTTTTCCACAGCCGCTTTTCCCGCAAAGAACTATACATTCCCCTGTTGCAATCTTTATATCCAAGGCCTTTAAAGCATCGGTTTCTGTGTTCTGATAACGAAATGAACAATTTATACTTTCTATCATTATAAAACACCTCCTAAGAACAGGATAAAGGGAATGGTACATGTCAGCATATATAGAACGTCGAAGGGGGTCATTTTTAGTTCAATCATACTAGTGTGTTGCCCCGGCAGACTGATGCCCTTAGTCATAGCTGCCACGGAGAGATCCTGTGCTACATTGTTACTGTTCATCAGTAGAGGCATAAGGATATATTCCAAGGACTGCGCCGGATGACGCAAAAGTGCCACGTTACCGGTGGCGATCCCTCGAAAGGCCATAGCACTGCGAATTTGTCGGTAGTCCTCTGCGATGGTTGGAAAGAACCGTACGACGGTTACGCAGGGAATAATGATGCACTCCGGTACGTTCAGCTTTCGCAGACCACAGACCATTTCCCCCACCGTTGTTGTGGAAAAGGCGTACGCACCGGAAATGATGCAGGGAAGCATCATTCGGATACCCACAGAAAGCATGGATAAAAAATTGAGTAAAAGTCCCTCTGCCACAGGAATGACAAAGAAATCAATTCCCACAAGTGCAGAATATATAATGGTCATTCGAATGCCGCTTTTTAATTTCCCTGATAGAAAGAACAGGAAAAGCAATAGAATTACCAATAGGATTTCTGCCCGCAAACTCACATGAAGGAACAGGGTCAGATTGGACAAAAGCAATAAATAAAGTTTGGCACGTGGGTCTAAGCGGACAGGCATTATACGATACCAGCCTTTACAAAGTGCTTCTTAATCATTTTCTGTCCAAATAAGCCGCCAAGCAGAGCGCAAATCAGTGTAAGAACCACTGCAAGGACAAAGGTTCCCATGTTAATGTTGGCAAAGAGCTCTGCAATATAGGTTGCGTCCTTGCCACGAGCCTCCAGATTGGCTACATAAGCATCCTTCATGAACCACATAGGAATGACGGGACCAAACAGACCGTAGGAGAAGAGCACATAGCTGGCAAGAAGTCCCTTCTTACTTTTATAATTGCCCATCTTTGCCACAAGATCTGCCACAATTCCCATCACAATATTGCCGGCAAAAGAAATAATAAAATGACCGGAGGTCATGAAGAAGAGTCCCATGACGATACCCATCACGGAGATACCGCCGAACTTTTGTAGCTTAGCTGCCAGTAACATATATACGCAGCCGGAGATTAATGCGCAAAAAGCCGGTAAAACTACATTGTTAAATCCGGGGAACAGGAATGCACTGCCAAAGGTAGCAATGGTTACCAGTACAAAATACAGTGCGGTAAATACACCGATGGTAATAAGGTCGGGAATGGTCAATTTGTTTGTTGCTTTCATGAAAAGTTTCCTCCATTTCAAGTGAGTAATCGGTTACGAAAGTTAGTTTTTACTAACTAAAGGGCTTAAAATGAGGTGTGTACCGACACTACAAAAATATGTGGCTACACACCCCCTGCGCCATCCAGCGCAGAATTGTTTCATAATTAGGCTCCAGAGATTTTCGGTTGTAAACGGTGCCTATCAATGCTCGTAGGGCATTAAATGCCAGTTCCTCGCTTACCGCAAGTGTACCAAAGTGATTCAGAAAGCTACGAAACAACTCTGTTTCTGCGGTATATTGGGCAAGTTTTTCTTCTTCCGAAACAGCTTTCATAATTTCCAAGCTATCTTCCAGCCAAAATCGTTTATAGTCACTTGTATTTAATGCTTCGAAGCACTCCAGAATGGCTTTGCATAACGCGTCTGCCGGATCTTGCACAGATTCATCTGTCAACGTAGCTAATGCAGGCGAATAGATATCCTTATGCAACTGACGTAGCAGTTCATAAAAAAGAGCCTCTTTGGAAGGGTAGAACTTATAAAAAGCGCCCTTGGAAATTCCGGCGGCTGCGGTTAATTGTTCTACTTTGATTTTCCTAACGGGAATATCTTTTGCAAGCGTCAAAGCGATTTCCTGAAGTTGCCGGATAATCATATATTGTTTTTCCTGAGTAAATGCGACGGGCATGATATCTCTCCTGTGACCGAAATTGATTTTGGGTCACAGAGAATATATCATATGAAAAAACGGTTGTCAATGACTAACACGAGTTAGAAAGATAGGAAATAAGTTAGACGCGAAGAAAGAGTAAATTGACGAACGGAGAGAACAGATATATAATTAGTTAGTTGAAACTAACCAAAGAGTTGGAGTATAGGAGAATAAGAATTATGAAAAATCTAACAGAGCTTTCAGAAGGTCAGAAAGCAAAAATCGTCGCCATTAACGGCGACAAACGTTACCTTACCAGAGTAACCTCTATCGGACTGAGTATTGGCTGCATTGTGGAGATGTTACAAAATGTGAAACCAAGTCCGATTCTGGTTTATGGCCGAGACACGATGATTGCGTTAAACAGAAACGAGAGTACACAGATTATGGTGGAGGTGATATAAATGGCGGAGAGAAAGATTGCACTTCTTGGTCAGCCAAATTCCGGTAAATCAACTATTTTCAATAATCTTACCGGTTCCCGTCAGCATGTAGGAAACTGGCCGGGAAAAACAGTAGAGAAAAAAGAGGGAACATTCAGTTACAACGGAACAACATACACCGTTGCGGACCTTCCTGGTTCCTACAGCCTTTCGGCAAATTCTGACGAAGAGGTGGTAACACGTAACTATATTGCATCAGGAGAGGCAGAATTGGTGTGTATCCTAGCAGATGCCTCCCAGTTGGAACGTAGCCTTTTTATGCTTGCGGACTATGCAGGTATTCAGACTCCAGCTATGCTGGTTCTTACCATGACAGACGTTGCTATGCAAAAAGGCAGAGCGGTTGATACGAAGGTGTTGGAAAAGAAATTAGGCATTCCGGTGGTTGGAATGGTGGCACCAGAGCGCAATGAATATGATAAATTTTATAAAGTGCTGGAATCGGCAATAAATCAGCCCAGATACCTCATGACGGATGAGTTGTTTATGCTATATGAGGAAGAGGCTCTCTATCAGGAGGCTCTTGACTTGGTTCCTTCTGTCGGAATCGGACAGTATTCTGCACAGTGGCTTGCAGCAAAGCTTATGGATGGAGATAAGGTTGTTGCGGAGATGTTGGACAATAAAGATGTTATAGCCGGCTTTATGGAAAAAGCGAAAAACGGTAGCCTTATCACAAGTGACTGCAAGTTTGCCTGGATTGGAAATCTGATTGAGGGAGCGGTATCCAAGACGAAGGCTACATCGGAGATTTTGACAAAGTTTGACCGTGCGGCAATCAGTAAGACAAAAGGAAAATGGATTGCCATCGGTATTGTTCTTGCGGCGCTTTGCGGTTCTATGGTGGTGGCGGCTCCTTTTATGGGAATTGGCTTTGCGATTATTCCCCCACTTATGTCCATGGTAAGAACCTTCGTATCCTCAGTGGGAGGGCCGGATTGGCTTGCGAGTCTGATAAATACATCTGTGTGTACCCCGCTTGGCTGGGTAATTGCCATGGTGGGTTTCGTGTTTGGTGTGAACCTGGTGTTTGGATATATTGAACAGGTAGGATATATGGCCCGTGTTTCCTATGTGTTTGACAATACCATGAATAAGCTTGGCTTACAGGGTAAGTCAGTGATGCCTTTGCTTATGGGCTTTGGCTGTACCATGGGAGGTGCAGCCGGTGCAAGAGTCCTTGATAACTGGGGCCAAAAGCTTCTTACGATGGCTCTTGTATGGGCAGTGCCATGTGGTGCGATTTTCTCTGTAGTACCGACGCTTGCTACGGCATTCTTCGGTTCAGGAGGCGTTCTGGTAATGATATTTTTGTTTGCGCTGATGTTTTTACACATGTTTGTGACTGCAAAGATTTTTGGAAGAACACTAAGTCCCAAGGAAAATCGGGTGGGACTGATTATGGAGCTTCCGCCTTACCATAAGCCCCGCTGGAAGGATTTGATCCGCACAACCTTTGGAAATGTTTGGGGAACATTTAAAAAGGCATTCCGGGTGGTAGTTGTTATTTCTGCAATATTCTGGTTGCTTTCCTATTCCTTTGTTGCGGGAGAGGCTACAATCCTACAGAGAATAGGCGAAGTCATTGAACCTGTGACCAAGATATTTGGTTTGAGCTGGCAGTCCTTTATGGCATTTATAGCTTCCATGATCTCCAAGGAAGGTGTGCTGGGTGTGTTCAGTGCGATTTACACCGGTGATGGTTCCATTATTGAGATGGCTACCAAGGTAGCATCTGCGGATGCAAACATTACAGAGATTATGGCAGCATCCATTTCAAAGGCAGAGGGTCTGGCGTTGATTGTGGCAGTAACCTTTAATGTTCCATGTGTGGTTGCCATTGCTTCCACCTATCAGGAAAGCCATTCTATGAAGTGGACAGTGCGTATTGCACTGTACTATGTGGTGACAGCACTTATTCTGTCGGGAATTACATATCATATTGCGAATTTATTTATGTGAGGCGGTTATGAAAAAGTCATTACTTGATGTTTTGGATAACAAAGATATGCGTTCAACAGCGCAGCTGGCAGATATACTTAATACATCAGTGGAGATGGTGGAGGCACAGCTGGAACGCTATGAACAGCTGGGACTGGTAAAGAAAACCGTGATGAACGCATCAGAACAATGTGGCGGAAGCTGTAAAAAGTGCAAAGGCTGCAATCAGTCTAAGAATAGTGTGGCGGTAGTGTTCTGGGAAAAATCGGAAAGGGGAACAGGGATATGATACAGATAGAGAATAAGGATACAAACTATGGGAACTGGGTTCCGGCGGCAATGATGAAGACTTGTAGTGTAGCAATCGTAGTTGTTGCATTGTTTACTGCAGTATGTATTGTTTTGGGATTTACGATTCCCGCGGTGTTGCTTGGTGTGCTACTGGTGGTGGTAGTAATTTTTACACTGTACATGAAGAAATGCAGGGATATTTTTGATTTTAATAAAGGTGGTATGATGGGAAAGGTGCATCAATACTTGGTTGACCACATGAAATGGGATGGAAACGGAGCATTACTTGATATTGGCTGTGGAGCCGGAGCCTTGACGATCCGATGCGCAAAAGCATATCCAAATGCAACGTTAACCGGAATGGATTATTGGGGCGCAGAATGGAGCTATGCGAAGGAGCAATGTGAGGCTAATGCCGCAGCAGAGGGCGTTGCAGAGCGAATCACATTCCAAAAGGGGGATGCAGGGAAGATGGAGTATGCGTCGGAAAGCTTTGATGCCGCAGTAAGTAATTTTGTGTTTCATGAGGTGCGCAGCCAGTCGGATAAACGCCAGGTGGTAAGAGAAGCCCTGCGAGTAGTTAAGAAGGGTGGAGCCTTTGCGTTTCAGGATATGTTCGAGCAAAAAGCGCTGTACGGAGATATGAATGCATTTATTGAGGAGTTGAAAGCAGAGGGAATTACAGAAGTACATTATATTGGAAACGTAGAGAAGGAAGCATTTGTTCCAAAGTTTGTTACTGCGCCCTGGATGATAAAGGGTGTGGGGCTAATCTACGGTAAGAAATAGGAGATTACATAGTGGCTAACTTTTTTCAAAATGCATGCAAGCCGGAAGGGTTTGGCGGCAAAATTGTGGTTAATATGATGAACAGTGGGCATGCCAAAATGGCAGAGTGGGGATTTGGTTTTCTGCGTTTAGGAGAGACAGATAATATTCTTGATATCGGATGCGGTGGCGGAGCCAATATCGCTCATATGCTCAAACAGTGTCCGAAGGGAACCGTAAAGGGGATAGATTATTCGGCGGTAAGTGTAGAGAAGTCCGGAAAAGTCAATGCCGATGCCATAAAGAGTGGAAAGTGTGAAGTGGTATGTGGAAGTGTAATGGAGCTTCCCTTTGAAAAAGAGCAGTTTGATGTGGTAACCGCATTTGAAACTGTGTATTTCTGGCCGGGATTTCACAAAGCCTTCGCACAGGTGTATAAGGTTTTGAAGAAGGATGGAACCTTTTTTATCTGTAATGAGGCTTGTGGAAAGAATTCGGCGGATGAAAAGTGGACAAAGATGATAGAAGGTATGGTTATTTATACTTCGGAACAATTAAAGCAGTATTTGGAAGAAGTAGGATTTACAAATATAGAGGCTCGGGAAAATGATAAGGGGTGGTTGTGCATTACTGCTAAGAAATAGGTATTTCTTGCTTTTTGGACGGATAGAGTGTAGCAGTAAAAGGGAGAGGTTGATCAGGACCTCTCCCTTTATTGAGAAAAAAACTTGACATCAAAAAGGTATAGTAGTAACATGGATAACGTTGTTACCGATAACAATGTTATCAGAGAGGTGTGAGATGTCTGTTGCGGATAAAACCATTGAACCGAAGATTTTAGAATGCGCAAAAGCAGAGTTTCTTTCGAAGCTCTATGAAGATGTATCTCTCCGAGAGGTATGTAGTAAAGCAGGTGTTACAACAGGAGCCTTATACAAGCGTTTTAGCAATAAAGAGGCGTTGTTTGATGCACTTGTAGCACCTACGATAGAGGTGATTAAGAAGCTGTGTGATAATACAGAAAGCTTTAATTACGATCAGCTGAATAAAATGGATATGAAGTATGTCTGGGATATGACACCGGAAACTCACAAGAACATTATCAATCTGATGTATGATAATTATGATGGTTTTCGATTACTTTTATGTCACTCCGGAGGAACGAAATATGCTAATTTCGTCCACGACTTTGTTGATGAAGTTGCAAGTCGTTCTATTGCATTTATGAGGGAAGTAAATAAAAGAGGGGTGTCGGAATTCCTGATTGATGAAGAGGAGTTTCATATGCTTCTTACTGCATACTGGTCAACCATGTTTGAACCGATAAAGCACGGGCTTCCTCGGGAAAAAGCATTGATACATTGTGAAATCGTAGCCAAGTTATTTAATTGGACCGCTGTTTTGGGCTTCTAAGGGAGCCCTATAATTTAAAGTGGAAGTTAGCTGTTTCTAACTATATTTTTTTTAATGCAGGTTAGCAGAAACTAACCGTAAGAAAGGGGAAGTATATGTTTAACAAAGTAAAACCGTATATGGGGGAGTACATGAATTACACGAAAAAAGCAATTCTATGTGTATGTATTGCAATCATTTTCAGTGTTCTTCCGTACTTCTTCCTATACCAAATCATTGTGCCGCTGATTAGCGGACAGGAGATGACGCCTGTTAAGGTTGCAGTACTCATAGTTCTGTCGGCTATATGCATGGTAGGAAATGCATTGTTGTATGTAAAAGGACTTAGCTATTCTCATTACAGTGCGTACAACACATTAAAAAACATCCGCATTTCATTGCAAAAGAAGCTGGAGGTGCAGCCGTTGGGAACAATCCGCGAGCTGGGGAATGGACGTATTAAGAAGGTGTTTACTGACGATATTGAAACCATTGAGCTTCTGCTGGCACACGCAATTCCGGAGGGAATCGCCAATCTGCTTATTCCGATTATTGTGATTATTTCTATGTTTTTAGTGGATTGGAAGCTGGCGTTGTTATGTATTGCAGCGCTTCCTATTGGAATGTTTGCCATGGGTATGATGTTTAAGGCCGGAATGGAGAAAATGGAACCGTATTACGCAGCAGGAGCAAAGATGAACAACACCATCATTGAATATATAAATGGTATGGAAGTTGTTAAAGTGTTTAATCGAGACGGAGAAAGCTATGCTCGGCTTGAGAATGATATAATATCCTATCGTGATTTTACCCTTGCTTGGTATAAGGTGTGCTGGCCATGGATGGCTTTGTATTCCAGTATTATTCCCTGTGTTGCTCTATTCGCCCTGCCAATAGGAGGCTGGCTTGTACTGCAGGGCTTCAGTACCTTGGCTGATTTTATTCTGGTTCTTTGTATGTCCTTTGCAGTAGGCACACCGATACTGAAAGCAATGAGCTTTGCTGGCAAGATTCCACAGCTGAATTATAAGATTGACGAACTGGAAAAACTTATAGAAAATCCGCCTTTGAAGCAATCGGAAAAAGATTTCAAGGGAAGTGGTTATGATATTTGTTTTGAAAATGTCTGCTTTTCTTACAAGGAGACAGAAGTGCTTCATAGTATAAATCTAACACTAAAGGAAGGAGAAATGACCGCACTGGTAGGAGAAAGCGGAAGCGGTAAATCTACTCTTGCAAAACTACTGGTTCATTTCTATGACCTTGATGATGGACGAATCACCTTGGGGGGACAGGATATTAGTGACATGAAGATAGAGGCACTGAATGAGCAGATCTCATATGTGTCTCAGGAGCAATTTTTGTTTAATACCAGTCTATATGAGAACATTTTGATTGGATGTCCCACAGCAACTCGGGAGGAGGTTCTGGATGCAGCGAGGCGTGCCCAGTGCGACGAGTTTCTTGCACGTTTCCCGCAAGGGATTGACACCATGGCAGGCGACGGTGGAAAAATGCTGTCCGGAGGTGAGAGACAGCGCATTTCTTTGGCAAGAGCGTTGCTGAAAAATGCTCCGGTAATCGTTTTGGATGAGGCAACTGCCTTTATTGACCCGGAAAACGAGGAAAAGATGAATGTGGCTATTTCGGAGGTGATTGCAGGAAAGACGGTATTGGTTATTGCACACCGTTTACATACCATCAAAAATGCAGATAAAATCTGTGTTCTGAATCAAGGAAACATCGCAGCAGAGGGGACACATGACGAGCTTCTTCTTGGATCTGAAGAGTATCGTCGTTTATGGAAGGCTGCGGAAGAAAGTGCGGTATGGGAGGTGAGAGCATGATTGGTTTAATATTTCGTGTGTTACGGGTAGCGGACGGTTACCAGGGACGAATCCGCGGAGCAGCTGCTTTATCTTTCTTAAAGTCTTTTTGTGCAAAAGCTCCGTTTGTTGCTGCTTTCTTTATGATTGCTGCTTTTCTTGACGGTACAGTTACCGAGATGACCTGTTTGCTTTCGGGACTTGCATTGGTTGCATGTATTGTAGTTCAGAGTATTCTTCAAAACGCAGCGGACAGGCTTCAATCGGCCGCCGGTTTTGAGATTTTTGCAGATAAGAGAAAACAGCTGGGGTCTCATCTGCGCAAGTTACCCATGGGGTACTTTACGGAGGGAAATATTGGCAAGATTAGCTCTGTTCTTGCCACTGACATGTTGTTTATTGAGGAAAATCTGATGATGGTTTTGGGCGACCTGATGAGCTATCTTTTCTCGGCGGTGATTTTTGTGGTCATGATGTTTTGTTTCAATCCTTGGATGGGGCTTGTGAGTCTGGTTATTACGCTCATTATGTATGGGATTGGTGAAGCTATGAAAGCAAGCCAACTGAAACATTCCGATGAGCGGCAGGCTGCTAGTCAGAAATTGACCGAATCCGTGCTGGATTTTACAGAAGGAATTGGAATCATCAAGACCTATAATCTTTTGGGAGAGAAATCCAAAACATTGACAGACAGCTTTATTGACTCTTGTAATCGCAATCTGGAATTTGAAGAAGGGCATGCTCCTTGGGCGCGTGCTGTGAATCTGACGTACAGTCTGGGTAGTGTTGTAATGCTGATTCTAGCATGGATGCTGTATCGGAACGGTACAATGGATGCTGCCATGTTTATAGGCTTTTTGCTTTTTACTTTTGAATTGTTTGGTCCGTTGAAAGCCTTTTACGGACAAATCACAAGACTGACGGTTATGAGTGCTTGTCTGGATCGTATTGAGGAAGTGTTTGAAGAAAAAGAACTTTGTGATAACGGCGATGATGCGCTACCTGACAGTACAGATATTCCGGAAATCCAGTTTCAGAATGTTACCTTTGCATATGATAAAAGGAATGTGCTGAAGGATATATCCTTTGCGGTACCGAAAAATACCATGACAGCCCTAGTAGGTCCTTCCGGAGGTGGTAAATCCACGATTGCCAGCCTGCTACCCCGTTTCTGGGATGTAAAGGATGGTAGCATTCTTTTGCGCGGTAAAGACATTCGGACAGTACCCCTTGCCACATTGATGGATAACATCAGTATGGTGTTCCAGAGAGTGTATCTGTTCCAAGATACGGTTTACAACAACATTGCCATGGGACGCATGGATGCAACAGAGGAAGAGGTTTATGAGGCTGCGAAGAAAGCAAGGTGCTATGACTTTATTATGGAATTACCGGAAGGTTTTCATACGGTGATTGGTGAAGGCGGAGCGTCACTTTCCGGAGGAGAACAGCAAAGAATTTCCATCGCTCGTTGTATCTTAAAGGATGCTCCGATTGTTATTCTGGATGAAGCTACGGCAAGTGTGGATGCAGATAACGAGAGCCAGATCCAAGCTGCAATAAGCGAATTGGTTCAAGGCAAAACGTTGTTGGTTATTGCTCACCGTCTGCATACTATCGCAAAAGCAGATCAGATTCTTGTTATCAATGATGGTTGCATTGCAGAGCAGGGCAACCACGAAAGTCTGCTTGCCGCAGAAGGACTTTATCACAGCATGGTATGTAAGAGAGATTCCGTGAAAGGCTTTCAAAATAGATTATAAGGAGAAACATTTATGAAAAACAAACTTACTGTAAAAGATCTTATTAACATAGGTGTATTCACCGCATTGTACATTGTGGTATTTTTTGTATCCAGTTTTATTGGTTATGTACCGATTTTCATGGTTCTGCTCCCGGTTATATGTGCAGTTGTAGTTGGAATTCCATTTATGCTGTTTCTGTCTAAAGTGCATACCTTTGGCATGGTAACGGTTATGAGCATTATTCTTGGTTTCTTCGCAATGCTTCTGGGACGTCCATGGCCGGTGCTCTTCATAGCAGTTGCAGCAGGTGTAGTTGCGGAATTACTGTTAAAAATAAAAGACTATAAAAGTATAAAAATGGCTATTATCGGTTCCGGTGTATTCAGCATATGGATGATGGGTATGACTCTTCCGATGTTCTTTGGCTATCGTGAGCCTTATTTCGAGTCCATTCGCGCAGGTTATGGGGATACCTTTGCGGATACTCTTTATGCGATTACTCCGGATTGGATGTTTTTTGTACTGATTGTACTTTGTGTCGTAGGTGGTATTCTTGGTGGTTTGCTTGGTGCCGCTGTTCTGAAAAAGCATTTTAAGAAGGCCGGTATGGCATAATGCAGGCAGTAATTTCTTTCAAGGAAAGTGGAGGACGGGCAACATTGGACCCGCGCACTTCCATATTATCTATATTTGTGATTAGTATGGTAATGATTGGTGGCGGGCTTTCCGGTGTAGAATATTGGCTCAGGTTATTTTGCTGTTTGATTCCATTTGTGTTTCTTGTGACAGTGCATAATTATCAATTTGCAGCCATATATTTGGGTTTGTATTTGTTTTCAGCTGTTATAGAAGGTGCGGTTATTCAGCTTACAAGTGGAGGATGGAATCTGCTTTTTGTAATAGTTGCGGGAATTATTTCAAGATTTCTGGCACCAATGGTAATGGGATATTGTGTGATGCAGTCCACCACAGTCTCAGAGTTTGTTACTGCAATGGAACGGATACACGTACCACAAGTTATTACAATACCGCTTTCGGTTATGTTTCGTTTCTTTCCGACAATAAGCGAAGAGAACAAAGCAGTTTCAGAAGCTATGCGAATGAGGCAGATAAGTGGAAAGAAACAAAGCTTGATAAAGAAGATGGAATATGAACTTGTGCCAGTTATGATGTCAACTGTACGTATCGCGGATGAATTGTCACAGGCATCATTAACAAAGGGCTTGGGTGGAGATATTAAGCGTACCCACATTTGTGAGGTTGGTCTAAGAATTAGAGATTATGTGCTTATGCTATTTTTATTAGTAGTGACAGTACTTTTTGTGGTGTATTGATTATGATTGAGATAAAAAATGTAACTTTTTCCTATCGTGTGACAGACACGGTAGGAAATCCCGTGTTAAGAACGGGGGTATCCGGACTTAACCTTACCATCAGAGATGGAGAATTTATTGTGCTTACAGGAAGCTCCGGCTGTGGAAAAACAACAGTGTGTAGACTGATAAATGGATTGATTCCCCATTACTTTGATGGAGAAAAAAGTGGGGAAGTTCTACTAAACGGAAGAGATATTTCTGCACAACCCATCTATGAAACGGCACAGACGGTTGGCAGCGTATTTCAGAATCCCAGAAGTCAGTTTTTTAATGTGGATACCACCAGTGAGCTTGCCTTTTTTGCAGAAAATCAAGGGCGTGCACCGGAGAAGATTAGAAGCGATATTCAGGAAATATCAGACAAAATGGAATTATCCGAGCTTTTAGGTCGAAGTATGTTTAAGCTTTCCGGCGGAGAAAAACAGAAGATAGCCTGTGGAACAATTGCAGTTGCAGATTCTTCGGTAATAGTGCTGGACGAACCGTCCTCTAATCTTGATACAAATGCTATCGAGGATTTGAGAAAAGTACTGGCAATGTGGAAGGAACAGGGAAAGACGGTTGTTATTGCCGAGCATCGTCTCTACTTTTTGAGGGAGCTTGCGGACCGGGTCATTTTGTTTGAAAGCGGTGAGATTAAGAAGGAAATTGCAGGAAAGGAGTTTCGGGAATTATCTGCGGATGCTACGAAAGAACTGGGGCTCCGTACAGTACAATCCCACAGTGCTTCTGCTTTTAAAGAATGGAAGGAAACTATGGAGTATTTTACTCTTACAAACTTTAGGTTTTCCTATCCGGATAAAGTTCACGGAATTGATATTTCTTCACTTACTCTTCCTAAAAATAAGATTATCGCCATTGTGGGACATAATGGTGCAGGAAAAAGTACTCTTGCGAGAACATTTTGCGGATTGCATAAGAAAGCGAAGGGAACGGTAAAGCTGGGGGATAAAACAGTCCCGGTTACGAAAATGCTGGATTATTGTTATATGATTATGCAGGATGTGAATCATCAGCTTTTTACAGAAAGTGTACAGGAAGAAGTACTTTTGAGTGTGTCGGAAAGTCTGCCTGAAACAGAGCGTGAGCAGATTGCACGGAATGCTCTAGAGATGCTTGATATTGAGAAGTACGCAGAGATGCATCCCATGGCCCTTTCCGGCGGACAGAAGCAGCGTGTTGCCATTGCCAGCGGAATTGCTGCGGACAAAGAATTCATTCTTATGGATGAGCCTACAAGTGGTCTGGATTATGTTCATATGAAGCAAGTTGCCGGAGTAATGGAAATGTTGAAGGAACAGGGAAAGACTTTACTAGTGATTACTCATGATGATGAGTTGATTTCTTGCTGTGCTGACTATATACTCTATTTGGAAAAGGGAAGCGTGAAGCATAGCGGTCCGGTTGATATAAGATATGATGGAGTTTAGAATGTAAGTAATACATAGTGAGAGCAACATTGCAGGTAAGTGATGTTGCTCTCTTTTGTTTGTACCTCCAAAGAGTAGAAAAAAATTGACTTAAGAGAAAGAGGGTTATATAATTGGTTAGACAAAACTAACCGATGGTGCGTGAGCAATAGGAGAAAATCAAGATGAACTGGACGAGAACCATTTTAGACGGAATTATTATATGTATTGCGTTTAATGGAGTAGCTGCGTTTGTGTGGCTTTTAGAGCCTATCGGGTTTTCTGTAATGCTGCCAAAGGGTATCAATACACCCTTAAAGGATATTCCAAAGAAAAACATTAAACCCATTCGACTTATGGAATTTCTTCTTTATCCGATTATACTGATTTATATGGTTATCAGTGCATACGAGGCCGGTGTGAATGGGTTCTGGAATCTGTTTCTGACGGCATTTATTGAAAATCTGTTTTGGAACTTTGGAGACTTTTTTCTGCTGGATTGGTGGTTCCGCGAAAAGTATGCAGATAGAATTATGGTTCCGGGGACAGAGGACAATGAGATGTGGAAAACCGGACCCTGGATGAAAAAGTTCGGAATTATGGATCATTGGGTAAGATGGCCATTGATATGCGTAGTACTATCTCTTGTTGTGGCAGGAATCGGAATGTTGATTCGATAGTATTTGTTAATGGTAGGAAAAATGATTTAAGGAGATAGACGAACATGGATAGAACATACTTTAGTGCAGAAAAAGATGGTTTCTTTGGTGCATATTTTGCCAATGAAGAAGCAAGTGACAGGGTCGTTATTTTGATGCTTGGCGATGATATAGACGACCGGATGGCAGTATGTGGCGTGAGATGGATACATAGTAAAGGTTGTAATGCGTTAACCATGGCTCCGGATAAGAAGGATTACGGTCATCATAGTTATCCATTGGAGCGATTTGAGAAGGCCATTGCCTATTTGAAGGCCCAAGGAAACAAAAAGATTGGTATTGCCGGGGCTTCTACCACGGGTATGCTGGCACTTGTGGCGGCATCTTATTTTTCGGATATTACTTTAACGATTGCTTTAACACCTGCTGATTTTGTGATGGAAGGTTTCTATCGGGACGGACTAGATGGCGTGCGGGAGAGACCGGGAGATTATGAGTCCAGTTTGTCTTACAAGGGAGAGCAGTTACCATTTCTTCCCTATGCGTATCGTCATCCGCAATATTGGAAGATGATTCAGAAGGAATCCAAGGAAGGCGGAGATATGATTGCTTCCAGAAAGCTGTTTGATGAATCCGAAAGATTACATCCTTTGCAGGAAGAGGAGAAAATCAAGGTGGAGAATATCAAGGGAAAGCTGGTGTTTGTAGGAGCGGAGGATGATGTGCTTTGGGATACCTGCAAGTATATCCGCAGAATGCAGGAGAGACTTTCCTCTCTGCCACATGAATGTGAGTATCAGGCATTGATTTATGAGCACGGAACCCACTTTGTATTTCCACAGAGGATGCTGGAAATGATGCTTCCGCTAGTGTCAGGCTTATTAGTGCGCTTTGCCTTCAAAGCGGGAAAGAAATATCCAAAGGAGTGCAAGGCAACCAGAATCGATATTGACAGGAAGCTGTCGGATGTGATTTCTCGTTGGTAAGTCTACAATAGTGCTGTAAGAATGGGTTGAAATATGGTACAATCTTCCTATATAGAATGATGTAGATTTTCTAAAAGGAGGTCACACTTATGGCAATAGGAGATAGACTGCAGAGCATATTTCAAAAAGAAACCGATCCACATACCGGGATTGTGATGACAAGATTGACTGACCCGGAGATTACCAGCCATCATATGTATTTTTATAATCGTATGACAAGTTCTGACGGAAAAAAGCTTTTGATGTGTCAGGAACGGGACAATGGACGCCAGCTCTATTTATTAGATTTGGTGAGTGGAGAGATGGAGCAGCTGACGGAAGGAGAAGGTCTGGCAGATTATGATGGATATCTGTCTCCTAACAATAGGGAAGTATTTTATTCTCAGGGCGGTAGTTATTATTGCTTGAATCTGGAAACAAAGGAGAGGACAGAGGTCTATCGTTCACCGGAGGGCTGGAAGGTAGGTGCAGCCGGTATGAGTGATGATTTCCGTTACATGGCAGTGGTTATTATCAAGAAGGATACGTTGACCCATATGGATGAACGTAGTGGATGGGACAATTTTGCAGCTACCTGCCTTGCGAAGCCTTTGTGCCAGTTGGTTTATATTGATGTAGAAAAGAGGACCAGTCATGTGGTGCTGGAGACCAATTGCTGGCTGGGACATGCGCAGATCCGTCCCGGCGACCCGGATACCATCATGTTCTGCCATGAGGGGCCATATGACCTGATAGATGCCAGACTGTGGTTGGTACAGAAGGACGGAAGCAACCTGCGCTGCTGTAGGGAGCAGCCAAGTGACTTAATCCTGACCCATGAATTTTGGTTGCCAAGTGGGGAGAAGCTAGCCTTTGTTTATCGGGAAACTACCGGAGATTTGATTGAGAATATCCGTATGATTGAGCCTTTTACTTTGGAGGAGGAGATTTTCATGGAATGCTCTCCTTATGCGCACTTTATCTGTGACAAGAAGTACAAATACATGGTGGGTGATTCTCAGGGAAGCGACTTGCCCATTCATCTTCTCACGGAGGAAGACCGTAGGAAGTTAAAAGAGGGTGTGTCTAACGATTTCCTTTATCTGGTAGACGTAGCCGAACGGCAAGAGTATAAGCTTTGCTATCATGGCACCTCCTGGTCGCCGGAATATGGCAATTCCCAGGATACCCATCCGCATCCTTGCTTTACGGAGGACAATCAGAAGATTATTTTCACTTCCGATAAATCCGGCAGACCATGCATCTACATGATTGATTTAAAGGACGTTCCTTTCGCAAACTAAGAGCTTTATTGTGAAAACTAGGGCTGTAGAAAGTGATGATACGCCCACCGGGGGAATAACTCCCCTACGAAACTCTACTGCGAACTGCTGGAATTTCACGAAATCATGTTTACGTTCTATGATTAGCCAAGTCTCTTCAAGGTTAGACGGGGATGCGCTATCTGTTCGTATATTAGGCGGATTCTTAAATATAGACTCCCGGAACAGCCTCTGTATGGGATATGTAACCTTCGGGAACGCTTGCGAGAACTGCGTAGAAATTTCCAAAATCGAATGTTACGTTAACTTTCATGTCGGGGCGCGTCTTCGACAAAATGAAAGGAGCTGTACACGCTGTGGGAGATACTTTGATGTATCTCCACACAGGTGAACAGCTCCTTTTATTTTGTTCGAAGCTCGAACAGACATGAAAAAATCAGAAAACGTAACATCGATTTTGTGAAATTTAAGCAGTTCGCAGTAGCGTTCCCGAAGGTTACATATCCCATGCAAGAAGGCTGGACAAATTCCTCTAAGAATCCGCTCTAATACGGACAGATAGCGCATCCCCGTCTAACACGTGCCGAGACATGGCGGGAACGTAAACGATGATTTCGGAAATTACTACGCAGTTCTCGCAAGGGTTTCGTAGGTGAGTTATTCCCTCGGTGGGCGTATTTGTATTTTACCACAGCCCTATTTATGAGATTTTGCGAGAATAGAGCTGATGGGAGGAAGGTACTACAAATTGTTTTGGAAAATAGTACTTTAATCTTAATTGAGAAAATAATAACAAAATTGTTAAAAATTTGCCGTTCAAAACTAGTAATTTTTAACATAAATGTAACAATTAAAACGTTATTTATGCCAATTTCAGAGAAAAAAGATTTGTGATAGTATAAATACTGCGAAAATATTAAGGGGAGGAATTAATATAATGAAAACAATGATTCGCAAAACAAAAAAAGTGTTAGCATACATGCTTGTCACGGCATTGATGTTAACCGGCCTGATAACTACCAACAGTATGGAAGTTCAGGCTGCAAGCAGTGTAACTATCACCGAATCTGCAGGCTGGCTGGAGTCAGCGTATGTAGAATGGAGTCCGGTAAGCGGCGCGAAGGGCTACGCCGTATATGTGAAGGGGGCTTCACAGTCAGACTCTTCATACGTTCAGTTAGATTCTGAGCTTATCAGACAGTATTCTTCATATTGGCGTGCAGATGCACTTGGCCTGACCGCAGGTAACTACGTACTTAAGGTAGTTGCTGTTATGAGTGATGGCTCCACCGTGGGTGCACAGACAGCTTCTTTGACTGTAAAGGCACATGACAGAAGCGGCTTTGCTTGGGTG
>JAFTVH010000182.1 GCA_017465845.1 Lachnospiraceae bacterium
CGTGGAGCCATCGTCAAAGTGGAAGAATGGGACTTTGAAGAGACCGGATGGGCAAAAGTCAGCCTGGCAGATGGTACCGTAGGGTTTATGAGAAATCAGTTCCTTTGGGAAAAGAAGTTTTCCCAGACTGGTGTATTTACCGGTATACCGGTGCAGGGTCCGGTGCTTGATGAAGCAGAGTTTCGCCGCAGCGTAACAGAAACAGCGAAGCTTTATCTCGGTGTACAGTACCGTTGGGGTGGTCGTTGTACGGCAGGAATAGACTGTTCGGGTCTTACCTCTCAGAGCTACTTGCTGAACGGCATTCTGACCTGGAGAGATGCCAAAATCGTGGAAGGCTTCCCGGTGCATGAAATTTCCGGAGAAGATGCGAAGCCCGGAGATCTTCTGTATTTCCCGGGACATATTGCCATGTATCTTGGAAATGGAGATTATATCCATTCCACAGGAAAAGTGGGCAGCGGCGGAGTTGTTATCAACAGTCTGAACCCGGAGAGTCCTGTATACCGTGAGGATCTGGTGAAGAGTTTGTATGCTGTGGGAAGTATTTTCTAAAAGACGATAATTGACAAATGTATATGGCGGTCACGCGCAACGTGGCCGCTTTTGCGACATGAGGAGAAAAAGATGGACGCAAGACTTACATTAGAGAAAAGAATCGAAGCAGAATTAAAGAGCTACGATGGCAAAATGTGCATTTATGCCGATGATATGAAAGGCCACGTGATAGCTATCGGTGCAGAGGAGAAATTCGAGACGGCAAGTACTATTAAGACTTACATTTTGGCATGTCTGTTCGATGAGGTGGAAAAAGGCTTTGCCAGCCTGGAGGATAAGATTACCTATGAAGAATCTCATGTGGTAGACGGCAGCGGTGTGCTGTGCGCTCTGGAGCCCGGTGCAGTGCTTCGTGTCAAGGATGTGGCAACCCTGATGATTATCGTCAGCGATAACATTGCCACCAATATGATGATAGATTACCTGGGTGTGGATACCATCAATGACTGCATTCAGAGGTTGGGCTGCAAAGACACTGTGCTGCACAATCCTATCCATTTTGATCAGTATGAGAAGCTGGGAACCACAACGCCACAGGATTATGCCAGTGTTTTCCTGAGACTGGCAAAGCACGAACTGATCAGTCCGGCAGCTGACGAAAAGATGCTGGAGATTTTCAAAAAGCAGCATTATAACAGCATGATTACAAAAGATTTTCCGCCATTTTATATGGACAGTGACAATACGGATGATATTCTGATCCGCGTGGCAAGCAAGAGCGGAAGCATGGATGCCTGCCGCAACGACGGCGGTATTATTTATACACCATATGGTCCTTTTGTATTGGTTATGCTGAATAAGGAGTTTTCAGATGCCATGTATTATCCTGCTCATCCGGCGACCGTGTTTGGTGCAAGAGTGAGCAGGATGTTGCTGGATCAGTTTATTGCGCTGGAGGGAAGATTTTATCTGGAGTGACAGGCACGGTCGATACTGATTGATTTACAGATGTTACATCATCTGGCTCGTGATTCCTTTGGACATATGCAGAAAAAATCAGGTCCCTTCTTGAATTGGGGGATGGGATATTGATTTGTGGGCTAAAAGTTTTGAGGCGGATAGAATCTGAAAAAATGAAATTTTATCCGCCGAAAACCACCATTTTACAACAATACCAACGGATAAAAACTTCGTTTTTTCTAGTTTCATCTGATGAAAATCACCCCTTTAGAGCGAAACCAACGGATAAAAACTTAATTTTTCCCAGTTTCATCTGATGAAAATCACCACTTTGGAGCGAAACCAGCGGATAAAAACTCAATTTTTCTCAATCTCATCTGATGAAAATCACCGCTTTACGGCGAAATCAGCGGATAAAAACTCAATTTTTCTCAGTTTCATCTGATGAAAATCACCCCTTTAGAGCGAAAACAACGGATAAAAATTCAATTTTTTTCAGTTTCATCTGACGAAAAGCACCATTTTACAGCGATACCAGCGGATAAAATTCTCATTTTTCCAGTTTCTGTCCGTTTCAAGAATTTATTCAACCCACAAATCAATGTTCTGTATACCCATAGTCAAGAAAGAACCTGGATTTTTTTCTATATGTCCATTGCATGGTGTGAGTAACAGCTTTTCTGTTGCTACTTACGTTTGAGGTCAGTTAGGTTAAATCGCACCGTTGTTCTGATACCAGGGTCCTTTTCGATAAAACAGGAGTGATAGTCCCGTTCCAAGAACCCAGCCAATAGGCCATGCCATCCAGATACCTACAGAGCCAAGCACCTGTGCCAATCCTATAGCAACTGCGACACGCAGAATTAAATCTGTAAAAGTAGCGATCATAAACTGTTTCATCAGACCTGCGCCGCGCAGCGTGCCGTCAGCTGCCAGCTTAACAGAGATGACAAAGTAGAACGGAGAGAGAATCCGCAGGAAAGTAATACCTGTATTCATAGCCTCACCGGCGGTGTCTTCCATAAACAGAGCAAGTGCATAATGTCCGGCGAAGAAATAAAGCAGTAAGAACGGTATACAGATGAGCCATACCATTTTCAGGCATGCACGGAAGCCTTCTTTGATGCGGGGAAGCTTTCCTGCTCCAAGATTCTGAGCAGTATAGTTAGATATACCGTTGCCCAGAGTGGTAAAGGAAGTAATGACCAGGTTATTCAGCTTGACGGAAGCGGAATAACCGGCAATGACACTGGGACCGAATCCGTTTATGACGCCCTGAAGGATAATATTTCCGATGGAAATAAAACTCTGCTGCAGAATACTGGGAACTGCGATTACTGTGATTTTGCGAAGCAAACTCCAGGAGAAGACGGGTACATGTCCCTCTACTTCAATTGTAGTCAATCTTTTCAGAACGACTAGAATAGACAGGACACAGCTGATACCCTGACAGAGGAAGGTTGCCCAGGCAACACCGGCCACACCCATGTCAAATGTAGTAACAAACAGGATATCTACTGCAATGTTGGCGGTAGATGAGAATGCCAGGAACAGGAAAGGTGTTTTTGAATCTCCCAGTGCGGAAAAGATACCTGTAGCTACGTTATAAAAGAACAGGAAAGGAAGTCCTCCTATATAGATTCTCAGATACAGCAGGGAATCTGCCATAAGTTCCTCGGGTGTCTGGATCAGTTCAAGCAGCCGGCTGCACAGCGTAAAGCCCAGAAGCATCAGAGCACCGCAGAGGACTGCGCAGGCAATCAGAGTGGTATACACAGAAGTCTTCATTTCTTTGTACTGTTTTGCACCGAAAAGTTGTGAGACAATGACAGAACTTCCGATATTGCAGCCAAAAGCAAATGCAATGAAAATCAAAGTGATCTCATAGCTGTTGCCTACGGCAGCCAGAGCGTTCTCGCCGATGAATTTCCCGGCAACAAGACTGTCGGCTATGTTATAGAGCTGTTGGAAGATAACACTTCCAAAAAGAGGGAGGCAGAACTTCCAAAGCACGGTGGAAGGTTTGCCGACGGTTAAATCTTTGTTCATGATATTTCCTCATTTCCTTTGTAGTAAAAGCACAGTTCAGCCACGCCATTCGCAGAGAACCTTCGGTTCTTTGATGCGCCAACGACACTTTTTCGTCTGAACCGCTGTAATGTATTATACTCGTTTTTCCCAAAAAAGAAAATGTATAGTTGACATACCAGAGATATAAAATTAATATGATACTATAGTTCTCATGCCGGCTGTGGCTAGGAAAAGCGCGTGCCGACATGCGGAATAAAGTGCGGAATAAAGTGCGGAATAAAGTGCGGGATAAATAGAGCATAAAGTACGCGAAGCGTCGGAGGAAAAAACATGGCAGCAAATCTGGAGTACTATAAAGTCTTTTACTATGTGGCCAAATATAAGAATATGACAAAGGCAGCTGCAGCGCTAATGAGCAACCAGCCAAATGTGACCAGAGTCATGAATCTGCTGGAAGCAGAGCTGGGGTGCCGGCTGATTATCAGGTCCAATCGTGGTATCACTCTGACAACAGAAGGGCAGCAGATGTATGAACATGTGGCAGCGGCCTTTGAGCAACTGCAGATTGGGGAGGAGGAACTGGAGCAGACGCTGAAATTGGAGAAAGGCGCAGTGTACATCGGCACCAGCGAAACTGCACTGCATGTCTATATGTTGGAGCAGCTTGGTGTATTTCACCGGAAATACCCGGACATCCGGCTGAAGATTTTTAATTTCACTACACCGGAGGCATTGGCAGCCTTGAAGAATCGCCAGATTGATTTTGCAGTAGTCACGACACCGGTAGACGGCGGGGCGAATTTTCGGGAGGTCATGCTGAAGCCTTATCAGGTGATTCTGGCCGGTGGTTCCCAGTTTGCACATTTGGCAGAGAAGGGCGTGTGCCTGAAAGATCTGACGAAGTATCCTTTTATCAGTCTGGCACAAAGTACCAAGACTTTTGAATGCTACAGGCGGCTGTTCTGGGAACATGGGCTGGTATATGAACCGGATATCGAAGTGGCGACCACTGATCTGATCATGCCTATGATTGTCAATAATCTTGGAATTGGTTTTTTGCCATATGCTTTTGCCGAAGAAGCCATCCGCAAGGGTGAAGCGGTGGAGATTTCCGTAAAAGAAGGGATTCCGGACAGGAATATCTGTCTGGTAACGGAGAATCAGCGCACATTGAGCGTGGCGGCGATGGAATTTATCAAGATGATGAAAGTCGCAGATTAGGTAGGTATTATGCAAAGCGAATTTGCCTTATGCGGTAAAAAATGAAGAGAGCCTGCATATGTTATAGTATAATCTAAACTATAAAGGTATGCAGGCTTATGAAATTTTATAACACTATTTTAAGAAATAGTTTTTCGTGCGCCCTTTATCCGGAGTCTTTCGGAATGCCTGAAAACCGGGAAAGGGGATGTGAATATGGAACTTAGTAAATATCCACGTCAGAATAAGATACGGAACTTTCGCATAGAGGCGATTCAGATTCCCATTGTTTACAATAAATACGGAGACCACGATCCGGATGGACTGTTGTATGTATTAGAGGAGGATGCAGACAGAATCCGGGAAGGCGCTCTTAAAATGTTTGCGCAGGAGGTTCCCCAGCCCTATGAGGAGGTGAAGCCCCTCGTGATCAGAGTGAATCTGGGCGACGAGGTCAGGATACGTTTCAGCCATTCGCTGAGCAGACCGCTGTCCATTCATGTCCAGGGACTTGCCTATGATGTAAATACCTCGGATGGTGCCAGTGTAGGCTTCAATCAGGACAGTACTACAAGAAAAGAAATTTTTTATACCTGGTATGCACTTAAGGAAGGTGTCTATCTGTTCCATGATATGGCAGATACCGGAAGCGGTGAAGATTCTACCAATATCCATGGTCTGTTCGGGGCCATCATCGTGGAAGCGCCGGAGGCAACGTGGCTGGATCCGCAGACAGGGGAAGAGCTTACAAGCGGTCTGTTTGCGGATATCTATCATCCCACCAAGCCATCATTCAGAGAGTATGCTGTTTTCTTCCACGATGAACTGGAAATCAAAGATAAGGACGGAAACCAGCCAATTGACCATCATACGCATCTGCCCTCCGCCACAACAGCAATCAGTTACAGGGCGGAGCCCATGCGCAATCGTATGCCGATGACAGATGATCCTGCGGATTCCGGAGAAGATATTTCCATGAGTTCCTGGGTATACGGAGATCCTGCACCGTTCATTCCAAGGGCTTATGTGGGAGACCCTGCCAAAATACGGCTGATTCACGCAGGTGTGAAAGAGACTCACGTATTCCACCTGCATAACCATCAGTGGAGGCTGGAAAGTGAGAATCCTCTCTCTACCATCGTAGACTCAGTTTCCATCAGTCCTCAGGAATGTTATACTCTTGATATTTTGTATGGTGCAGGAAGTCTGAACAGAACCATTGGAGATGTGATTTTCCACTGCCATCTGTATCCTCATTTTCATGAAGGGATGTGGACGCTGTGGCGAATCCATGATCGTTTGGAGGACGGAAGCGGCAGACTGCCGGATGGAAGCGTCATTTCGCCTCTGATGCCGCTTAAGGACCGCCCGATGCCTCCTAAGAAAGATTCCAAACATCCGGGGTATCCGAATTTTATCGAGGGAGAAGCGGGGGAACCTCCCCTGCAGCCGCCTCTTGGAATTCTGGGGCCGGATGGGGAGAATCGGATAGATCCTACGCCTTTGGAAGAAGCGAATTTCGTGAAGTGTTTTTCACCGGGGGCATTGTATGCAGAGACCTGCCCATGTCATGCGGGATGCTGCGAAAAATTGCCTTGTCATGATGGGGGCTGCGAAGGCACTTGTTGTGAAGAGCAATGTTGTGAATTTTCTTGCTGTGACAACGTCCGAATATTTGAAATTGCTCTTGTACAGGCGAAAATCGTGTACAACAGCTATGGTTGGCATGACCCGCAGGGCAGATTTTTTGTCCTGAAAGAAGAGTTGATGCGCCATGGAGGGCTGGATGAATATATCCGCAAGGTAGAATGCGGAAAAATCAAGGTAGAGCCTTTGGTCATCCGTGCTCATGCTGGGGAATGTATTGAACTCCATACCACCAATCTGCTGCCGGAATACCTGGAAGAAAGTCCGTTCCAGATGAGAACTTTGACAGATATCGTGGGGCACCATGTGCATCTGGTAAAGTTTGATACCATTGTGGCAGATGGGTCTGCCAATGGCTGGAATAATATTGCAGGGGCAAGACGATATGAGACGCTGGTGGAACGCTTTTTTGCAGAGGAGGAGCTTCGCACCGTATTTTTCCACGACCACCTTTTTGCCAATTCCCATCAGCAGCACGGAATGTTCGGTGCAATAATTGTAGAAGAATCAGGTGCGACATTCCATGATATCAGGACCGGAGAAGAAATCCTGTCCGGCACGCAGGCGGTGATCAAGCGAAAGAATGGAACCACCTTCAGGGAATTTGCATTGTTCGTCCATGATTTTGCCCTGCTGTTTGATAAAGAGGGGAATGCCCTGAATCCGCCGGCGGTACCCGGTTCCCACGATGACCCGGGTGTCATGGGCATCAACTATCGCTCGGAGCCAATGCGGGAGAGGCTGGGTGAGAAAGACGATCCGGCTTATATCTTTAGTTCGATTATGCATGGAGACCCTGCAACACCTATTCTGGAGACGTATCCGGGAGACGAGATCGTTATCAGGCTGCTGGATGGTGCCCATGAGGAACAGCACTGCTTCAATATTGCGGGAATGTCCTGGCAGAAAGCGCCTTCTGATCCCCATTCGCCCCTTGCAGCATCTCAGACCATCGGCATTTCGGAGGCTTTCAATATTCACATTACGGAAGATTATCGGGCCGGAGACTATCTGTATTACTTTGGCGGAATCGATGATGCCTGGCTGGGTCTCTGGGGAATCATCAGAGCTTATGACAGGTGTCAGCCCTGCCTGAAGTCACTGTGTGACGGACCCGGAAAGATACGAAAGCTGCCGCCCTGCCCGGGCATGCATGATGTGATCCGTAAGTATGAAATTGCCGCCGTGCAGGCAGATATCAGATACAACAAGTACGGTGATCATGATCCTAATGGTCTTGTCTTTGTACCGTTGGAGGAAGTAGATAACGTGCTGAATGGCAAATACAATCCCAAACCGTTGATTTTGCGTGCCAATGCAGGAGACTGGATTGAAGTGACGCTGCACAATGCCTGGAATGCACAGACACCGGTGCCATGGTTCCCATATCCGAGAGTGCCGCTTGATAAGGAGCATAAGCCATCCATGAGAGTATCAATCAATCCGCAGTTCCTTCGGTATGATCCGGTCAATGATTCCGGAATCAATGTGGGATATAACCATCAGGAACAGACGGTTGGAGTGGGCGAAAGCCGCAAATATCTCTGGCATGCAGACCGGGAATACGGAACCTGCATCATACAGTCTTTCGCAGACATGCGAAATCACAGATATCACGGGCTGTTCGGCGCCATTATTATAGAGCCTGCGGGAGCACAGTGGTATCGTAATTTTACTATGAAAAAAGGCACCTACGAGGAACAGGCGGTGATCACGGCGCCGGGAACAGATGCTTTTCGGGAGTATGTACTTTTCATACAAAATGGTATCAGGCTGTTGGATGCAGAAGGGATGCTCATTCAGACTGCTGCTTCCGATGAAGGCGAACCGCTGGATGCGGAAGATACGGGAGAAAAAGGCTATAATTATCGGGCGGAACGATTTGCCAACCGTCTGGCAGTGGATGACAGGATTCACAAAGTATTCAGCAGTAAAGTGCATGGTGATCCTGCCACACCCGTACTGCGGTCTTATCCCGGAGACAGAGTGATTCTGCGGACCATGATGCCGGCTGATAAGCCCAGAAATGTAGGTTTTGCTGTTCACGGTCATATGTGGAAAGAGCAGCCCACGGATCCATTTTCCAGAGTGATTCCTTTACAGGGAGCCATCAGTATCGGTAACCGGTTCGATATGGAACTGGAGGGAGGCGCCTATTGTCCTGGGGATTATCTTTATCGCTCAGGCAGTTTGAGATGGGATGTGGAATCCGGTATGTGGGGCATCTTCCGTGTGGTAAAACGCGGCATTGGATGTAAATGTCGGAATGTTTGCCGGAAAGTTGCGGAACGTATGGGCAAAGCAAAATAGTGGGATAACTTTCTGTAATTCAGGAAAATAACTGTAAAGGCTCTGAATGGTTGTGTGGTCATTCAGAGCCTTTACAGTTATTTTTGTTTACAGCTATTTGCTTTGCAGTTATTTTAGCTTTGACGCCGTTTTTACTTTCTGCGCTGCAGAATTGCTTTTCCAACAATATCCACCGCTGCATATAATACACCTGCTACGGGCCAGATAATCCAGGTAAAACCCCATCGCCCGGTATAGAAGCTGATTCCCAGATAAATAGCAGTGGTCAGACACCAATAAAAACCGGCGACAGGTCCCATCCTGCGGTTCAGCTCTTTGGCTTCCGGTGAGAAATCTTCCTGCTGGAGAAGATGCTTGTAGCTTTCCTGAAGCATACCTGCTTTCACAAAAAGGACAACCGCAGCGGCCACCATGATCAGCAGCAGATCTACAAACAGGATGTGCAAAATAGAATCTTCCAAAAGAAGTGCGGAGACCACAAGCGGAACGACACTTAGGATACAAAGGGTGACACCGACTGCTATATGTAAGGCAAAGGTTTTTTCATAAGCTTTCAGTTTTGCTTCCGCCAGACCGGTGACACCGTACTCCGGCTCAAAGGGTTCCTCTGTAATGAACTTGTATTTTTCCAGCCGTATCCCTGTCATGATGAACAGGGGAACTGCAATGATGATCAGCGCCAGCAGGAAGAGAATGCCGATGGCGCAGGCTACATTTTCAGTGATCTTGTCAGGGTAGTATTCGGAGATTCCGCCCAGAAGAATCAGTAATGTAGGGGACAGGATGCAAAGTGCGACACCCAGTCCCATTTTGTTGGAATGTGCTTCTGTCGTAGCAAGATATTCGTTGGCCTCCTGCAGGGAGACTCTGCGCATGCCGTTTCCTGAGTCTGCCTGGGTGTACTCCATGGAAGTTTCCTCTATGGTATCCTTTAGTAAATAGTCTGTGCTGACACCGAAGATCTCACTGAGCTTCAGGATTTTATCAAGGTCCGGAATGGACGCTGCGCTTTCCCACTTGGATACAGATTGTCGGGATACGTTGCACTTCTCAGCTAATTCCTCCTGGGACCAGCCGTTTTGTTTTCGTAAGGAAGAAATTTTGTCTGCTATTATCATATATTACCTCTTTCTGAGCCGGGATGACTGTATGGTAGTACGCCGGTCTGCGTTTGTGATTAGTGTGGTTATGACGTCATGGATGGGAGCGTTCAGGTAACAGTTAGACAAGTAGCTGCGAAGCAGCGGAAAGCGCCGTAGGCGCGACTTTGCGAATGGCGCAGCTGAACTGTTACGTTGTTCTCTGCATCTGTATGTAGTATAGCAGAAAAAACGGTTGACAACTACCAAGTGCGGTTGAAAAAAATGGAAAATTTACGCAACCGGTGGTTTACATATGGGGTGAATATGCGAAAGGCGCGTCTGAACTGTTATAAGGTGGGGGAATTTGGGAAGGGAATGTGAGATTTTTGGTGTGACGGGAGGGAGAAAGTGTGGTAGAGTTATACTGTTGGGGAGTGTGTGGCAAATGGAGGCGGAGAAACGTAAATTAGATGTGGCAGTACAATTACTGAGCATTGGATATATGGAGGAAAATCTAAATTTTTATTCGCTGGAATTGTTTTGAAATGGGTATCTTCGACAGATAAAACTGGAAAGTATGAATTTTTTATCCGTTGGTATCGCTTTAAATAGGAATCTGCGGCGGATAAAACTGGAAAAAATAAGCTTTTTATCCGTTGGTATCGCTCTAAAATAGGAATTCGCGGCGGATAAAACTGGAAAAAATGAACTTTTTATCCGTTGGTATTGCTCTAAAATAGGGATTCGCGGCGGATAAAACTGGGAAAAATGATTTTTTATCCGTTGATACCGCTCTAAAATGGGGATTTGCAGCGGATAAAACTAGAAAAAATAAACTTTTTATCCGTTGGTATTACTTTAAGCCAAAGGTATGGCAAAATAGATGTAAATGGAACGATATCAACCGCGCAACTAGAAAAATTGATTAGGCTACCTTAAGGAAAATATCTGTAGTTTAATGACATTGCAGGTTGAATTGTAACAGTCTTATAGATATGAGGAGTATAAAATGAGGAAAAAGAGATATATAGTGTGTATTATGTTGATAATGCTGTTCAATCTCCTGACCGGATGTGGACAACAGGCAGATAAGGAGTCAGAACCGGCCATGCTGGTGGAACCACAGCCGATTGTGCAGGAAAGTTTTTCGAAGGAAGAGCAGGTGAGCCAGGAGCAACAGACAACTCAGGGTCAGCAGGTGCCCCAGGAAGAGCAGGTGACTCAGGAACAGCAGAAAACCAAAGAGCAGGTGACTCAGGAACAGCAGAAAACCAAAGAGCAGGTCAAAGAAGAACTAAGTGATGAGGCCAGCTCCGGTGAAAGTATGGGAACGGTTGAAGCGGAATCGATAGAATCTGAGGAAAATGCAAGTGAATCGGAAGATACAGAAAGTATGGCGACACAGGCAGCAGGAGAAGGTGCCTCATCGCAGCAAACAGAAGAAAGCACTCAGACGGATATTGCCTCTCGGGAAGCTTCTAACGGCCACATCGTAGCCATAGATGCCGGTCATCAGGCCAAAGGCAATAAGGAGAAAGAGCCCATCGGCCCGGGTAGTTCAGAGCAGAAAGCCAAAGTTTCTTCCGGAACGAGAGGCGTATCCACAGGAGTCTATGAATACGAACTGAATCTGGTCATTGCCCAGGCGTTAAAAGCAGAGCTGGAAGAGAGGGGCTATGAAATCGTCATGATCCGTGATACCCACGATATTGATATCAGCAACAAAGAGCGGGCAGAGGTTGCCAATACTTCCGGTGCGGAAGTCTTCCTGCGGATTCATGCCAACGGCTCAGAAAACAGTGAGGTGCAGGGAACCATGACCATCTGTAACACTGCTGCAAGCCCGTATAATGCTGACATTTACGAAGAAAGCAAGCGTCTTTCAGAAGAAGTACTGGAGCATATGGTGGCAAAGATGGGATCCAAGAACCGCGGCGTCTGGGAGACGGATACCATGAGCGGCATCAACTGGTGTACTATACCTGTTACGATTATTGAAATGGGCTACATGAGTAATCCGGAGGAGGATAAACTGATGCAGGATGCTTCTTATCAGGAGAAAATTGTTCAGGGCATTGCTGACGGAGTAGATGCTTATTTTGGACGATAACCGGAGAAGAAAGTCTACAGAAAGGTAGAATCACATGAAGAGAAATATCAGTCTGGATGAAATATCCGATGGAAAATTATATGATGAAAACGATATGGTAAAGGCAGGCTGCAATGACTGTAAAGGCTGTTCCTCCTGCTGCCGGGGCATGGGGGATTCCATTATTTTGGACCCGTTAGACGTTTTTCGGCTGACGACCGCTCATAACAAGACATTTCAGGAACTGCTGGAAGTCCATGTGGAGCTGGGCGTGGTAGATGGCGTTATCCTGCCCCATCTGAAAATGACCGGAGCAGAAGAAGCATGTTCTTTCTTAAATAAAGAGGGACGCTGCAGCATCCATCCTTACCGTCCCGGCATCTGCCGCCTGTTTCCTCTGGGAAGATATTATGAAAACGGAAGCTTCCGCTACTTTTTACAGAACAGGGAATGTGAAAAGACCAATCGTACCAAGGTAAAAGTAAGCAAGTGGATTGACACTCCTGATTTAAAGGAAAACAGGGCGTTCCTAACAGCCTGGCATTATTTTCTGAACGACTGTGAGGAGATGATTCAGACAAATGAAGACGATACTTTCCGGAAGAACCTGAATCTTTACATATTAAATCTGTTCTTTATCAGACCGTATGAGGCAGAGCATGATTTCTATGAGCAGTTTGCCCAGAGGCTGAAACGGGCCAAGGAAGACTTGGGAATGAGCGCTGTATGATAGGAACCGGAGCCATGTCGGATCCCTACATTCCATTGGAGGAAGAACTTAAGTTAACCAGAAGGTGTCTGGAGCTGATTGCGGAGTACGGATTCGGTCTGGCTATTCAGACCAAGTCGGACAGGATACTGCGGGACCTGGATCTGCTAAAAGAGATTAACCGCAAGGCAAAATGTGTGGTGCAGATGACTTTGACCACTCATGATGAAGCACTGTGCCGTATTGTGGAGCCCAATGTGTGCACTACGGCCAGGAGAGTCGAGGTTCTGGATATCATGCGGCAGGAGGGGATTCCTACGGTGGTGTGGATGACACCTATTTTACCCTTTATCAACGATAACAGAGAGAATATCGAGGGATTGTTGCAGCAGTGCGTTAAGGTACAGACGAAG
>JAFTVH010000183.1 GCA_017465845.1 Lachnospiraceae bacterium
ACGTTTTACTTCGTATACCCTACACCAGCTATTTTCGTACCAGATACAGAGAAATGTCCATCTCCTTGGCTCATTCATCTGAGATATGAAACTGAAAATTCCTTGAAAAATAAGGAAAAAACACTTGACTAAATAGGGAGGGGATTACAGGAAGTCCCTGGGTTGGTCTGGATCATTTTGAAAGGTTTTTTTCTGCTTACAATTTTAAAACGCTGATATGGAATACATTAAGCATCAGTTTATATAGTTTGCTGGTAGGATTCCCCATTCCTATCATTTTTGCATTGATGCTAAATTACCTGAATAATAAATACTTAAAGAAAACGATACAGATGGTATCTTATGCTCCACACTTTATTAGTACGGTTGTTATTTGCGGTATGCTTTCTATTTTTACCAATGCTGATACAGGTGTTTTCAATACACTACGTAATCTGGTAGGACTGGAATCGGTAGATTTTTTGGCTAAGGGGGAATGGTTCAAGTCTATTTATGTATGGAGCGGCGTCTGGCAAGGTATGGGATGGAGCGCTATTATCTATATATCTGCGTTGGCCGGAGTGGATTATGAAATGCATGAAGCTGCCATTGTAGATGGAGCCACTAAGATACAGAGAATGAGATATATTGATCTCCCATCTATTAAGCCAACGATTATAATGCTGCTGATTTTAAAATTCGGTTCTTTAATGGGTGTCGGTTTTGAAAAAGTATTTCTTCTGCAAAACAGTTTAAATAAAAGCTATTCGGAGGTAATTTCCACTTATGTCTATAAAGTGGGACTGATTAATAGTGATTATGGATATTCTACAGCTGTCGGACTGTTTAACACGATTATCAATGTAATACTGTTGGTAGGAGCCAATACATTGAGCAAAAAGATAGCCGAAGAAAGTCTGTTTTAGAAAGGGGAGGCAGGATGAACGTTTCAGAGAAAAAAATTAAACAGTCTTATTCAGATAAAATATTCGATATCGTAAATGTGACAATCATGCTGGTATTGTTAATTATTTTTGCCTGGCCGCTTTGGTTTGTACTGATAGCATCTTTCAGCGATCCTAATGAGGTTTGGCTTGGAAATGTATTGCTTCTCCCGAAGAAAATCACATTGAATTCCTATGAAAAGTTGCTTGAGTATAAGAGCATTTGGATTGGATATGCTAATACCATTTTCTATACGGCAGTGGGAACTGTGATGAATCTGGTAATGACGATTTGCTGTGCATATCCGCTTTCACAAAAGGATTTTAGACCAAGGAAGGTATTGCTGGCATTCATTATGTTCACGATGTATTTTGGCGGAGGATTGATTCCGACATATTTAGTAGTAAAAGATGTAGGATTGTTGGATACTCGTTGGGCAATGATCATCCCGGGTGTTCTTTCTGTTCACAATATGCTTATTATGCGGTCTTATTTTGTCAACAGCATACCATCTGAACTGAAGGAGGCGGCTACTCTGGACGGTGCCAACGCTGCGCAGTATCTGATAAAAGTGGTATTGCCGTTGTCTAAGGCCAGCATTGCTGTTGTAGGACTTTATTATGGCGTAGCTCATTGGAACGATTATCGTTCTGCGTTGATATATCTGTACGATGAGAAGCTTTATCCATTGCAGTCAGTGTTGAGGGATCTTTTGATGTCCAGCAAATTAGCTTTAAGCAACGAAACCACAGAGGATCCGGCCATGATTGAGGCTTTGACAAAATTAGAGCAAACGTTAAAATACAGTGTTATTATTGTATCGTCAGTGCCTGTGCTATGTATATATCCGTTTATCCAGAAGTTTTTTGTAAAAGGTGTTATGGTTGGAAGCGTTAAAGGGTGAGTGTTCGTAGCTGATTAATTGGTACTGAGTGAAAGGAGTATGTATTATGCATAGCACGGCAGTGTATGATTTGAGAGTATGTCTTCTCCATGAGCCTATGGGACTGGATATTCCTCCTGTTTTCAGTTGGAAGATGAAGTCAGATATAATCGGACAGAAGCAAAGCGCATATATGATCTCTCTCAAAAAGCAGGGAAGCAGAGAGGGTGAAGTTTGGAACAGCGGAAAGGTTATGTCCTCTGCTTCTGCATATATCGAGTGCGGTGCGCCCCTTGAGGCAGCAACTACTTATGAGTGGACGCTGACCGTATGGGACAAGGACGGCGTGGCGCTACCCGAGGAAAAAGCAACCTTTACAACAGGACTCCTGGCATCGGGGTGGAATGGTGCACAGTGGATTACTGTTTTCGACGGCAAAGAGCAGTACCAGGAAATTACCAAGTACACAGTGGAGATTCCGGCGATTATTGCCGGTATGGAAGGAAATTTCCTTGTAGCATCGGGTGACAGAAATGGATATTACCGATTTTCGATAAGGATTAATGATAAAGGTGTCTCTCTTATTCCCTATAAATTTGAGAACAATGACTACTATGTTTGTAAAGAGGGAGGGGTTGATTATACAGATCTGCTGAATATTGATCTTGCTACAATAAGAGATAGGGAGTTCTTATATCGCTTTGACATAACCCCTGAAAAAATCTCTGTTTACATCAATGATGTACTGATTCAAAATGTAGAAATTACTGATGATATGCCAAAGCCTGTCATAGGTGCACCCGGTGTACATATTCCCGGTGGCGCCGGACGTCCGACGATGATTGTCGGCAGAATGACCGTCAAGGAAACCGCCACGGGAAGATTGCTTTACGATTATGACTTTAATAAGGAAAATCATTTCCCCTGCGGATATGTGGAAAACGGAAAAGTAAGAAGTTCATGCTCGGGCAGACTTTTCCCAAAGGCGCCTTCTTTTGTTGTAAGAAAAGAGTTTGAATGTAAAAAGCAGCCTGTTGACGCAAAACTTTTTGTGTCGGGTCTTGGTGTATTTTGTGCCTATTTTAACGGTGAGCGTACCTATAACATAGTGGATGGTGAGAAGAAGTACTACGAGCTTACCCCCGGTAATACCGAAACGACCAGACGCCGTCACTACTTTACATATGATCTTGCGGATGTAATAGTAAAGGGGAAAAACACCTTGGCTGCTGCGGTAAGTTCCGGCTGGTGGTCTGACATGGTAAGTACTTGCCATGGAAATCAGAATGGTTTCATGGCAAAGCTTATCGTCCGTTATGAGGATGGTGAGGAGCAAGTTGTTGTTACTGATAGTACTTGGAGATACGATGTAGAGAGTTGTCCCTTCGGCTACTGCTCCATTTTCTCTGGCGAAATTTATGATGCAACAAAGCCTATGGACTTTGCCTTTACGGGTTATGACGATAGTGCCTGGACATCCGTAAAGATATGCAGAGAATTCCACGGGGAGGTGACGTCGGGCATCAAGGGTGCAGTTTACAACAGAACTGATCTGGAGCATCAGCCTGTGGGCGCCACAATTTATGACGGTACTCATGGTGAAACAGAGGACGAATTCGGAACGATTAATGTAATAAAGACATATACATTTGATGGAAAATCTTCCGGGTTCGAGTTATATCCCGGCGAAACGGCGGTGGTTGATTTTGGTTATAACTGCGCAGGAAGAGAAACATTTACAGTGATTGCAGAAAAGGGAACAAAGATAACCGTATACCACGGTGAAGCACTGAATGATTGCAACGGTCTGAAATCAAGATGGAACAGTGGTCCCGAGGGATCGGTTTGGAGAAAGAATATGGAGGACATCTCTCCTGCGGTAACCGAGTACACTTGCTGTGAGGGCGAACAATATTACCATCCGCTATTTAGTTACTACGGTTTTAGATACATACAGATAACCGCCGACAGACATGTTACATTTAAGAAGCTTACATATCAGGTTCTGTCATCGGTTATAAATGACAGCGGTCATATCAGTACGGGAGTTGAGGACGTAAACAAGCTTATAGACAATGCTCGCAGAGGATTGCTTTCAAACTATCTGTCTGTTCCTACCGATTGCCCCCAGCGCGCAGAGCGTGTGGGATGGACTGCTGATACACAGGTATTCACGAAAACAGCGGCGTACTATACCACTGATACCAAGACATTCCTTGAAAAGTGGCTGGTAGACTTGAGAGACTGTCAGAAGGATGACGGTCAGTATATGAATGGCTGTCCGAGAGGACGGTGTGGCGGCTCGACGGGAACATTTGGCTGGGCAGATGCAGGTGTATTTGTACCTTATTATCTTTATAAAATGTATGGCGATAAGAATATTATTAGCGAGTGCTATGAATCTATGCAGAAGTATGTTGACGGTTTCCTTGCATCTACCAACAAGAAGGGCGCGAACATAAGATACGGCGACTGGCTCAGTTCTATGGGCAATGATGAGGAAATGAGATATCTTTTGGCTGTTGCATATTACGCTTGGGTTGCAAAATACATGGCTGAAATGGCAGATATTATCGGCAGGCAGGAGGATGCGGAGAGATACAGAGAGGTTTATCGTATTGAGAAGGAATACTTTAATGAGATGTACGTAAACGATGATGGAAATCTTAAGTACATGATTCAGGTTACCGTTCTCACGGCACTCCATCTTGATCTGATCGATGACAAGGAAACAGTGAAGCGTTATGTGAAATATCTTGAGGATTCTGCAAGATCCGGTGGTTACAAGGTGCAAACAGGCTTCCTTGGAACTGCTATGGTATTGCCGGTACTCAGTCGTTTCGGACTGACAGACACAGCGTACAAAATGTTGCTTTGCTGTGAGAGACCTTCCTGGCTTTACTCTATAACACAGGGAGCTACCACTGTTTGGGAGCATTGGGATGCATATACAGAGCAGAAGGGATATGTGCATTCTGTAATTTCTCTGAACCACTACTCATTCGGCGCAGTTGTTGAATGGATTTATAGTTATGTGGCAGGTATCAAGCCCGACAATGCTTTCGTAAAATTTACGGTAGAGCCCGAGCCTAACAGACTTCTTGGGGAGGTAAGTGTTGAGTATGAGTCAATCAACGGTCGAATTGCTTCTGCCTGGAAGTATGAGGGTGACATATTGTCTTTTGAAATTGAAATTCCGGCTAATACAACCGCAAGCGTGAAGCTGCCCTGTTCGGCAGAGTCCATTGTATCAGCAAATGGCGGTATGCTCACGGATATGAAAGGTGCTGCGGATATTGTTAATGGAAAAGACTTTATTCGGTTTGAGGCACAGAGCGGAAAATATGTGATCTGCGTAAAGGCCCATTGAAGAAAAAAGCAGATGTTGTGTATCTGGGAGAGGAATAATAATATGAAAAAAAAGATTACGTTTTGCCTTATGGCAAATTTTCTGGTCTCGTTTCTGCTGCTCGGCTGCAATGGAAGCACAGATGGTACAAAGGCGCCTGGAAGCGGAGAACAAACTACAGCAGAGTCGACGGAAGAACAGATTCTCATGCAGGATTCTTTCGACAGCGAAAATGACGATGCAGGTGACAGCGTCATGTTAGCTGGCATTCCATTGGAAGAATACAACGTGGTATACACATACCAAACTAAGGATGCTGCTGAGACATTAGTGCAGCATTTCGGAGAGAAATTTGGCTGCGTCATGAGCATCGGAACGGATGCGCAAACTGAGAAGGGGCAGTATGAAATCATTCTCGGATCGACTTCACGCAAAAAAATGGACATGAAATCGTTTTATGAATACGATATCACGGTGGACGGTACGACAATATACATTAACGGTTACGATACCTACGCCTATTCGCAGGCCATTTTGACGATCAGTAAAGCCATTGAAGCTGAAAACGGAATATTGAGCGATCTGGCCGTGCTCCAGACCGGCTATACGCTACCCGACCGGGAAGAGTATATTGCCGATCCTTCATTGCTCTACATGCGTTGGGATATCGAATGGGAAACTCCCGATTGGCTTCTTGATTATGATGCGCGCAAGAATGCCCTGCTTAGTGGAGGTGCCGGACGGATGATGTCCATTTCTCACCGCGCTGACTGGCAGTATTACCCGGAAAACAGTATTGAATCGATTATCAGTTGTTATTATCTTGGGGTCGACATTCTCGAACTGGACGTTCGGCCTACCAAGGATGGTGTTCTTATACTTATGCATGATGGTACATTGACGCGTATGACCAATGCTGCAGACTACATCGGTAAGGACGGTTATCCGAATTCGAATAAGGTGGCTGATTGGACTTATGAACAAATTCAGACACTCTGCCTCAAAGAAGGCCAGGGGGGCAGTGACGGCAAATTGACTCCGTTCCGTGTCGCTACGCTGGAGGAGGCGCTGACTGTATGCAAGGATCGGATGTTCATAGTCCCTGACAAGCAGGATTATTGGAAATACATAGACACCGACGAAGTTATGGCTTCCTCCGGCAGCGCCTATCTTTACAATGACATGGTAAAGACAGGTAACTACGAATCGATACTGATTTCCTATGGTGTGTCTTCGGCCGAAGAAGGTTGCCTCATTCAGAAGCAGATTTATGAAAAATCGGGGGTTGTGCCACTTATCTACATCCGATGCGCTGAATGGAGTCTTGCTATTAATCTGGAATACTTCACACTCAACGCCGAGCCTGATTCGTATTTGCTGCAGCTTAACGGTTCATTTCCCATTGGTAATGCCGACAGTTACCGGGAACGTATCACTGCCCTTAGCCGGGATGTGTCGGTTGGTGTATGGACAATCGATGATGTAATTGACACTGAACAGGGCTGGACCATAGCACAAAATGCCGGAATTGATATACTTATGACCAATCATTCCCATGAATTTGTGGAGTTTATTGTGCGTGATTATGAGGCGAAGAAGGGCGCTGAGTGAGGACGAATTTGGTTATAGATGTGCCCGGTAATATTCACTCACTCAAAGCAGAAAAATAATTCGAGGAGAAAAGAAGGATATGTTTGACTTTCACATGCACTCGTTAGTCTCCGGAGACAGTCAGGCATCACCGGAGGATATGGTTGCTGCAGCAGAAGCAGCAGGTCTGAAGGAAATATGTTTTACGGATCATATGGACTGTAAGATTGGACTAAAAGAAACAAATGTGTTTACACAGGAAAGCTATCAAAAGGCTTATGAGAATCTCCGGTCTGAGAAGGTTGTGATTCGGTTCGGTATGGAGTTTGGAATGATGATGAATAACCGGGAAAGGTTTCTTCAGGAAGTTGCAAAGCGTGATTACGATTTTATAATCGGCTCATTGCATAACATTGGAAGCTGTAATGTATATTATCAGTCTTTCAATGAAGGGAAAACGCAGGAACAGGTGTATGCCTATTATTTAGAGAGTGTGCTTGAATGTCTGGAAGTACACAGGGACTTTCATGTGTTGGGACATATGACATTTCCTACCAAGGCAGCAAAAAATCCTGAACATACCCCATATACCATGGAAAAGTACGGAGATTTAGCGGAAGAAATTTTCAAAAAGCTGACTACTATGGGCATTGGTCTGGAAGTCAACACAAGCGGAATAAAATCCAGCGGACAGCCGATTCCGCCTCTTGATTTTGTGAAGAGATATGTTGAGATGGGCGGTGAAATTATTACAATCGGGTCAGATGCACATAAACCGGAACAGGTCGGAAATTATGTGTTTGAAACATTGCAAAGATTAAAAGAGATCACTCCGTGGATATGTACGTTTGCTGAAGGAAAACCGAAATTTCATAGGATAGATTCTTTGTGTTGAGGCAGCACTTTCAGAAAGAATAGTAAAAGAAAAAATAGCAAAAACAAAAATTGCAAAAGAAGGAGGAGATGACTATGAATCGTCTGGTATTTTCTGCATATGCAATTAATTATCGGGAGTATGACAGGTTGAAAAAGCTATTGGATGCATGCAGCTTTGCAAATATGGGAGCGGAGCTTAATATGTTTACAAAAACATCAAGCTTTCCGGAGTTTATGGATGAGTTGGCAACGGTGAGTGATAAGTTCGCCCCTTACTATGTGACCTTTCATGGTCCTTTTAAAGAGTTGGAGGCTACCAGTCCTCTGGACAGTGAGGCTCATGCGATTATGGTAGAGGGTTATAAACAGGCATTTCAGTTCTGCAAAGATTTTTCTGCACATGGAATTGTAATGCATACAAACGAAAAGATTCAACTTACCGATGAAAATTCTGCATTGAAAAACAATTGTATTGCAACCATTAAGGAAATCGGAGAGATAGCCCAAACTGCAGGAGTTAAACTTCAAGTAGAAAATGTGGGTTTCCCCTTAAATAAAAATGTGTTATTTCCAATGGAGGACTTTATTCAGCTTTTTGATGAGATTCCCGATGATATCGGCTGTCTGATTGATGTAGGTCATGCATTTGCTAACAATTGGGATTTGGCAGAGTTGATCAAACGACTTGGAACAAGAATTACTTCTTACCATATTCACAATAATGATGGTGTACATGATTCTCACCGGATGATTTTTGAAGAGGGGTTGTACTACAGCAAGGAGGATTGGAAGAAGCTGTTTGTGGTGATGGAAAAATATTCACCTGATGCGGACTGGATTCTGGAGTATTCTCCAAAGAATGACATTACGGTAGAGAATGTTGTTGGGGAGGTAAAAGAAATTTTGGCTATGCTTGACATGACACCAAAAGCCGAGTGAAATAAAGTTAGACTTTAGAATTCTCGGAGGTGATTGCTTATGTATATCAACAGACATCTGGAAAAACAGGTATTAGAAGTATCTCATTACTATCCTGTTGTCATGGTATGCGGGCAGAGACAGGTCGGAAAGTCTACAATTCTACTTTATGGATACAGGACTCGTTGCATATTTGTGTCGTTGGCCAAGTGCAGCGACCATTGAAAATGGTGCAATGGATGGAGCCTTTTTGGAAACTTATGTGGTGACTGAAATCATAAAGAGCTATTATAATGTAGGAAAGCAGTCCGATCTATATTATTATCGTGATGTAGATGATAAAGAAATTGATCTTTTAGTCGTGGAGGGTGATAAGATTTATCCCATAGAGATTAAGAAGGGAAAAGTGCCGAAGCATCCGGATAAGAATTTCAGTGTTTTGAATAAATTTAAACTGGAGATTCAGCCGGGAATCATTCTTTGTATGAGTGACGAACTGATTCCTTTTAATAGGGAATCCTGGTATTGTCCAATATCTGTGTTGTAAAAAATGTATGTGGAGTAAAGCCCTGCAAGAGCGGAGAGTTCTTGCAGGGCTATTTTCCTTCAAGGGGGCAACTCCGATTGGTTCAGATACGCGGTTGATGTCGTTCCCAATTATTATAGCCGGGCGACAGACCTTTTGTTTACCCGAGAATCTTCCGAAGGTCATCCTCAGGGGTGGAAATCGGTGCAATATGATAATTCTCCACAAGAAAATCAAGCACATTAGGTGATACAAATGCCGGCAGTGAAGGACCCAGCAGAATGTTCCTGATGCCAAGGTGCAGAAGTGTCAGCAGGATACAAACTGCCTTTTGCTCATACCAGGAAAGAACAAGTGATAACGGAAGTTCATTTACATCACATGCAAAGGCTTCTGCAAGAGCCAGGGCGACCTTGATCGCACTGTAAGCATCGTTACACTGTCCCATATCCATAATGCGGGGAAGACCGCCGACCGTTCCGAGGTCAAGATCGTTGAAACGGTATTTGCCGCAGGCAAGCGTTAAAATAATGCTGTCAGCAGGTGCCTGCTTTACAAACTCAGTATAATAGTTACGACCGGGCTTTGCACCGTCACAGCCTCCCACAAGGAAGAAATGACTGATGGCTCCTGCTTTGACCGCACCAATGACCTGATCCGCAACTGACAGAACTGTGTGATGAGCAAAACCTGTCATTACCTTATTGCCGCCATTCAGTCCGGTGAAAAGCATTTCTGTGGGATAACCGCCAAGCTCAAACGCCTTTTCGATAACAGGAGTGAAATCTTTATCATCTCCGATGTGAACAAGCTGCGGATATGATACGACCTCGGTAGTATAGACGCGGTCTGCATAGCTTGCTTTTGGGGGCATCAGACAGTTGGTCGTAAAGAGTATCGGTGCAGGAATATCTGCAAATTCCTTCTGCTGATTCTGCCAGGCGGTACCGAAATTTCCTTTCAGGTGAGGATACTTTTTCAGTTCGGGATAACCGTGAGCGGGAAGCATCTCACCATGGGTGTAGACGTTGATACCCTTATCTTTCGTCTGCTCTAAAAGCTGCTTTAAGTCATACAGATCATGACCGGAGATCACTATGAAGGGACCCTTTTCAACGGTCAAAGTTACTTCCGTAGGAACAGGATTGCCGTAGGTTTCGGTATTGGCCTTGTCGAGCAGAGCCATGCATTTCAGATTGACTTCACCGACTTCCATTACGATAGGGAGCAGTTCATCCATTCTCCAATCATCTCTGCCTACAGCAAAGAGTGCCTTATAGAAAAAGTGATTTACATCGCTGTCGGTAAAGCCAAGTACAGAAGCGTGATAAGCATAAGCTGCCATACCTCTGATGCCGAATAAAATCAATGACCTGAGTGAGCGTGTATCTTCATCGGCAGTCCAGAGATTTTTCATATCATAATTGTTGTTTCTGCCACAGGAAGAAGTGCAGGCGTAGCAGTTGGGAACCAGCTTTTTCTTTTCCTCTTCCACACGATGAAGCAGCTCCAGAATGGTATCGTTATTGAAATTAACATTGGTAACGGTAGTGAAAAGACCTTCCAATACCACTTTATCTGTAGTGTCTGTAACCAGCGCTTCGTTTCCTTCGGTAGCTCTTGCAAGACCGATCAACGCTCCTGTGAGCTTATCCTGAAGTTCGGCTGTGTCTGCTTTTTTACCGCACACACCGGCAGCACCCATGCAGCCTTTGCAGCCTGCAGTCTGTTCGCACTGAAAACAAAACATCTTATTATCCAATTTGATTTCCTCCAATAATTTAGTCTAATATTCTACCGTCGGTTGAAATGGTTACAATTCTCCAGGGAATGAACTTGCCGCTTACCTGGAGAGCACGTTTCACTGCATTTTCGATACCGCCGCAGCAAGGAACTTCCATACGGGTGACAGTAACACTCTTAATATTGTTGTTAGCGATTATCTGGGTCAGCTTTTCCGCATAGTCAACTGCGTCGAGTTTGGGGCAGCCGATCAGTGTAATATGATTACGGATAAATTCGTTATGGAAGTTGCCGTAAGCATATGCGGAGCAATCAGCCGCAACCAGCAGATTGGCCCCATCAAAATACGGTGCATTTACAGGCACCAGTTTAATCTGAACCGGCCACTGGGAAAGCTGACTTGTCACAGGCGCTGTGTTGGTCACACTGCAGGGCGAAGCTTCCCGTTTGATCGTCTTTGAATTGGAACCGGGACAACCGCAGGGAAGCTTCTGCGGTGCTTTCTTCTGCTTGGCGGCAAGAACAGCCGCTTCATTGTAGGCAGGTGCTTCTCTTTCCTCAAAGGAAATGGCATCCGTAGGACATGCGGGTAGGCAATCGCCCAACCCATCGCAGTAATCCTCGCGGGTCAGTTTTGCAATTCCGTTTATCATTTCGATAGCACCTTCGTGGCAGGCGGCAGCACAGGCACCGCAGCCAATGCATTTTTCTTCGTCAATTTTGATTATTTTTCTGATCATATGGTTACCTCCTTGGCGTTCTGTTTCAAGTTTAAGTTTGACTTCCTGTGGGTATTATAGTACAATGCTAAAAGTAATTCGGTTGTTTTTACAACAGAAAGAGAACTTTATGAAAAAATATATTCCAATCTTGAAACAGACAAAACTCTTCGATGGTTTGGGAGAAGAAGAAATTTCAGCAATGCTGGGGTGTTTGCAGGCAAAACAATATAGTTATAAAAAGGGCGAATATGTATTCAGACAGGGTGAGTGTCTAAGTAACATCACTGTTTTGGTTGAGGGCAACCTTCATATTCAAAAGGATGACTACTGGGGCAACCGCAGTATTATCAATACCGTCGGTGTCGGTGAGATGTTTGGGGAAGCGTATGCCGCACCGGGCAGCGGTACGTTACTCAATGATGTAGTAGCCGTTGAAGACAGTACGGTCCTCTTTTTTGATGTGAGGAGAATATTGACGGTTTGTTCGTCAGCCTGTAAATTTCATTCGATGGTGGTACAGAATTTGTTTTTCGCTATATCGGAAAAGAACAGAAGGCTTGTGCAGAAGCTGGGGCATATGGCCAAGCGTTCCACGAGGGAAAAGCTGATTTCTTATCTCTCTGAGGAAGCCAAGCGACAGAACAGCGGCACATTTACCATTCCCTTCAACCGGCAGCAGCTTGCTGATTTTCTCTCTGTTGACCGCAGTGCCATGTCGAATGAGCTATGTAAAATGCGGGATGACGGACTGTTGACTTTTGAGAAGAACAGGTTTACATTGTTATAAATGTAAAGGATTAATGTGCCGAAGCAAATAACATATTTTGATTGTATTTGCAGGTAAAATAGGATATAATGTTGCCATTGGTTAGGTTTCATAATTGTTTTTTGAAATGGAAAGGGATAGTGAACCGCATGCCTGGCAGGGGTTGCTTATCAGGAAAACGGAATGACTTTAGAAGAGGCGGATATTCTGATTGAGAAGCTGCTGTCCATAGGAGCGAAGTCAATCGTGGTTACGAGTGCAGTGGTAGACCACCGGGAAGCAGTTATCATATACGATTATGAGAAAAAAGAGAGAAGTATCCTTCCCTTTACCAGTATCCCGGTGCGCTTCCCAGGTACCGGCGATATCTTCTCCGCTGTTTTCATGGGAAAGGTCTTAGAAGGCAGAGATATTGTGGAAAGTACAGATAAGGCAATGAAAGTGACCAAGACCATGATCGAGCGGAATCAGGATAATGCAGATAAATTTAAAGGCATTCCCATTGAAAGCTGCCTGGAGGTGCTGGATTGATGAAAAGACCAGGAATCCGGATTACATTAATTGATCAAAAGGGACCAAGGGGATGTCACAGAGGACATAAAATCGGCGATAGCTTTGACTTTGACACCGAGCGGGGCAACCTGTGTCCGATGGCTATGCACGTTGCTTTTCCGTATATTGATATTTTACGGTATGGGGGAGAAATACCCGGACAGGAAAAAGGAACAGCAGTTTTTGCGTGTCCGGATGTGGATACGCTGAACGTATTTAAAATAGAACGGATTGATGAAAAATAACTTAAAAGGCCCACGCCTTGTTAGAAGGAATATGCTTTCTGACAGAGCGTGGGCCTTTTTTAGTGACTTATTTCTCTTTAGATGTGGATAATACCACACGATAAGTATACCAAATAGCCACTATAGAAATCAGGAAAGTCAGCACATCTGAAACCGGCATGGAATAAAGCACGCCGTCCAGACCGAAGAAGACAGGCAAAAGCAATGCAAAACCAACGCCGAAAACAACTTCCCTCACCATGGAAAGCAGAGTGGATACCAATGCCATTCCAAGAGACTGCAGGTAGATAAAAGTAGCTTTATTTACACAGGCAAGAATCATCATACACAGATAGATGCGGAATGCTTTCAATGCAAATTCAGTATAGTAAATACTTTCATTAGCGGCACCGAAAATCTGAATCAGCTGTCCGGGGAACACTTCTGCGATAAACAGTGCCGCAGCACCTACGCAGGCTTCGGCGGTCAACAGATAAGTAAATAATTTCTTTGCACGGTCTTTTCTTCCGGCACCCATGTTGTAGCCTACGATAGGGATGCATCCAGCAGCCATACCTATTACGATAGAGATGACAATTTGGAAGAATTTCATGACGATACCCACGACCGCCATGGGAATCTGGGCATATTCTGCCTGACCGAATACAGGGTCTAAAGCACTGTATTTTCGAATCATATTGTTGATGGCAGCCATAGCTGCAACCAAGGAGATCTGTGACAAGAAGCTGCAAGCGCCCAAAGGGATGAAGCGGCTGATCACCTTCCGGTTAGGACGGAAGCTGGAGCGCACCAGCTTCACTGCTTTCATATGAAGCAGATACCAGACTGCCAGAACCGCTGTAGCAACCTGACCGATAACAGTGGCAACAGCAGCGCCCATCATTCCCCACTTGAATACGAAGATAAATACAGGGTCCAGGACGATATTGATCAGTGCACCGGCCAGTGTGGAAATCATGGCGAATTTGGGACTTCCGTCAGAACGGATAATAGGATTCAAAGCCTGGCCGAACATATAAAAAGGAATTCCCAATGTAATATAGAAAAAATATTCCTTGGAAAGACGAAAGGTCTCTTCGTTTACTCTGCCGCCAAAAGCAGTCAGGATGCTGTCACTGAAAATTAGAAAAATTGCAGTCAGCACTAGGCTGCTGATTATGCACAGCAGGATGGAATTGCCGATACTTTTGTGAGCATCTTCTTTATTGCCGGCGCCCAGGGACAGGCTGACGAAAGCACAGCAGCCATCCCCGATCATAACTGCGATAGCCAAGGCAATGACAGTCAGCGGGAAGACGACAGTGTTGGCTGCATTGCCGTAAGAACCAAGATAATCAGCATTTGCAATAAAAATCTGATCTACGATATTATAGAGTGCAGCCACCAGCAGAGATATAATACAGGGGATGGCATACTTGCCCATCAAGGTTGTGAGTTTCTCCTTTTCCAGGAACGTATTTGTCTTTAAATCATTCATTTTGATAACCTCCATTTATCATCATTTATGCAACAAATAGCAGCAGACATGGTTCGTGACATAGGACTGTATGTCGTTTGCAGCTGTTTTGCAGGCACAAAAAAAGCGCCTGGCTGCAACCGGATTTACGCAGTTACGCCACACGCTGTGAATAAGAGTCTAGCAAAATTTGTGCCAAAAATCAAAGGACATTTTGCACAAATTTACTTTAAGGGTTTACTTTTAGATTGCAGGAAAAAAGAAAAATTGTTATAATATTTTTGAATGATGTGCGAATTGCAACACGATAAAGCTATATAAGATATGGCATCGTACGACTGTGCCTCGTTACAAAAATTCACAAACAGTATCAAAATATGTATGCGCATTATCACGAAATTGACCTTATAAACGAAAATTTAACTGACATTTCGCGTTTGATTCTGCTAAAATATGGTTATATTAGTAAAGGAGGCAATTGCCGTGAAGAGAATAACAAGTGCATGTCTGGAACAGACAATCCGTTTTTTTGATGCAACAGGGACCATCAGACCTGAGGACGAACTGGAGCAGTATAAGAAGAAATTGGACAGAAAGAATACCAGATATGAAATCTTGGAGACCAGCAAGGAAAGTGACGGTTCCATTATCATTAAGATTAAGAAACAGTATAATACCTACAGCACAGAAGGATATCTGTAGGATGCCGGGCGGCGAGCTGCCCCGGAGATGATGATGTAGGACGAAAAGAAAGGAGGCCCTGTGTGTTTCAAAAAGGTGAAAAAGTAGTATGCGGAAGTAAGGGTGTCTGCAGTGTAGAAGATATTACCACCCTGAACATTTCCGGTGTGGATAAGCAGAGGGAATATTATATCCTGAAGCCCCTGTATATGGCAGCAAGTACCGTATATGTCCCGGTGGATACGGCGGATGAAGCGATTCGTCGGGTATTGACGGAAGATGAAGCAAATGAACTGATTGGAAGGATTCCACAGATTCCGTTAATTACAATTTCCAACGAAAAGTTCCTGGAACAGGAATACAAGAACTGTCTGAGAACAGAGCGGTGCGATGAATGGATCAAAATCATCAAGACCATCTGGACCAGAAAGCAGAAACGTCTGGAAGCGGGCAGAAAGATAACAGCAATAGATGCCAGATATTTGAAAATCGCCCAGGACTGCGTGTACGGTGAACTGGCTGTAGCTTTGTCCATGCCCAGGGAATCCGTGGAAGAATTTATCACCAGCCAGCTGGAGAACGCGATTTGTGTATAAACAGGATAACCATTGAATAATAGGAATATTTAAGATGCACCCGGCTTTGGCCGGGTGTATTTGCAGAGGGGATTACATAAATTCCTTTTTATATGACGATATGCTTATAGTGAAATGACGGAAAAGCTTTAGAATGCAAAGGTGAATCACATGACAACACAAACGAAGAAAAAAGGTTTGAACATCAGCATTAAATCATTTATTACAGCAACCGTGATCATATTCCTGCTAATGGTTCTGACATACATGCTGACTTTCCTCATCCCAGGCGGCGAATACGCCCGGACCACGGATGCAAACGGCAATCCGGTCATTGACACAGTGGGTGGATTTACCAATGTGGAGGGCGGAATCCCGTTCTGGAAATGGATATTATCACCGATTCTGGTTCTGGGAGCTGAGGGCAGCGGCTCGCTGATAGCAGTGATTATTTTCCTGCTGGTCATCGGCGGTGTGTTCAACAGTCTGGAGAAATGCGGACTGATGAAATATATGCTGGATAAAATTACTTATCGCTATGGAAAAAGCAGATATCAGCTGATGGCTCTGATCACACTCTTTTTCATGGGAATGGGTTCTTTTATCGGTTCTTTTGAAGAATGCGTGCCGTTAGTACCCATCGTGGTGGCTCTGGCTGTGAGCCTGGGCTGGAATGCATTGGTTGGTGTAGGTATGAGTCTTTTGGCAATCGGATGCGGCTTCGCAGCAGGCATCTGCAATCCCTTTACGGTAGGAGTAGCCCAGGAACTGGTGGGACTTCCGATGTTTTCGGGAATGTGGTTTAGAGCACTTTGTTTTGCCTTGATTTACGGGCTGCTTATGGTATTTTTGCTGCGATATGCGAAAAAAATCGAGCGCCCGCTGAAGGAATCTATGAGCAATCAGGCATTTAAAGCAGATAAAGCAATGGACAAAGGGCTGATTTGCTTCGTATCGATTGTCGGCGTAGGAATCGCATTGGTGCTGAGCTCCGTGTTTGTGACGGTTCTGCAGGATTATACCATGATTATTGTAGCAGTGATGTTTCTTGCAGCCGGGATTGCGGCAACGCTTGTCTCAGGCATGAGCGGAGCGGAACTTGGAAAGACTTTCTGGAATGGTCTGGTAAGTGTTCTTCCGGCTGTGGTTATGATTTTGATGGCTAATTCCATTAAATATACGATGGTGGAAGCGAATATCCTGGATACGGTTCTCCATGGTGCGGTAACGGCTGCGGAAGTCTTGCCAAGATGGGCTGTGATACTGTTCATTTATCTGATTGTTTTGATTATGAACTTTTTCATTCCGTCCGGTTCCGCAAAGGCTTTTCTGCTGATGCCGCTCATTGCGCCGGTTGCCCAGGTATTCGGGATTTCCGCGCAGCTTTGTGTAGTAGCATATGCCTTTGGAGATGGATTTTCTAATGTGTTTTATCCAACCAATCCGGTACTTCTTATAAGCCTTGGGCTGGCAGATGTGAATTATGGTACCTGGGTGAAATGGAGTTGGAAGTTCCAGGCTATGAATTTAGTATTGACCGGTTTGCTTCTGCTTTTCGGACTGACGATTGGATATTGAGATTCAGCGTGTTTTACTCATTGCGGAAATACATCATGTATTTTATTTGACGAAATGGGGAGAGTGTATAAAGAAAAAAATACCGGCAGATACCGACCCATAGCCGAAAGTAATTGGAAGTAAGAGGTAGATGAAGACTCAAAGTGCAATAGAAAAAGTAAATGTGGAAAACAAATTTATAAAATATGTATCTCAGAATATTCTGGGAATGCTTGGCATGTCTGCCTATATTTTGGCAGATACATTTTTTATCTCCCAGGCGGAAGGTGCCAGGGGAATTGCAGCGCTGAATCTGGTGCTGCCGGTTTACAGTCTGATTTTTGCAATCGGTTCCATGATAGCGGTAGGTGCTGCCACGAAGTTCAACATTCAGCGTGCAAGAAAAGAAAAAGATGCAGATGACTATTTTCCCAATGCTATTTTGTGGACACTGCTCATCAGTATCATCTTCATGGTTGTTGGCTTTTTTGGGGCAGAGGAGCTCGTTGCATTTCTGGGAGGCGATGAAGAAATTGTTCCGGTGGGCGCTTCTTATACCAGGATATTTCTATTGTTTACACCTGTGTTCATGTGGAATTATATCTTTAGCGCATTTGTGAGAAATGACAAGAATCCGGCGCTGGCTATGGTGGCTACGCTTTCGAGCAGCATTTTTAATATTATTATGGATTATGTGCTCATGTTTCCGCTTAAACTGGGGATGGCAGGAGCCGCACTTGCCACGGCATTTTCGCCTGTGGTGGGAATCCTGGTGTGCAGCATCCATTTTCTCACAAAAAAGAATACTATACGGTATCGGCTGCTTGTGCCTTCTATGAAAAAGTTGATGCAGTCCTGCCAATTGGGAGTGGCTGCTTTTGTGGGAGAAATCTCATCGGGGGTAACTACCGTAGTATTCAACTTCCTGATTCTAGAAATTGCGGGAAATGAGGGTGTTGCAGCTTATGGCATCGTGGCCAATACTGCAATTGTGGCGACTGCTTTTTACAATGGGGTATCTCAGGGGTCACAGCCGCTGATCAGCGATTATCATGGAAAAGGAGATCACAAGGCGGTACGAAAGACGCTGAAGCTTGCAGTGATAACCTCATTAATTTTGTCGGTTGTGATCATAGTGATTACCAATCTGTGGGCTGATATCATTGTCGAAATATTCAACAGTGAGCGAAATATGCGATTGGCCGCATATGCCGTGGAAGGGGTAAAACTTTATTTTGTTGGCTTCCTTTTTGCGGGATATAATATTGTGGGAGCGGGATATCTCAGTGCGGCAGAGTCGGCAGGGTGGGCTTTTGTTACGTCTATTCTGCGAGGATTTGTGGCGATCATTATATGTGCGTTTGTTTTTGCAATGCTCTGGGGAATGACAGGTGTGTGGCTGGCTTTTGCGGCAGCGGAACTCATCACGGCGGTTGTGATGGTTGTGGCGATACTTAAGAGTAAAATATAATATGAAATCAGGGGCAAAATACTTTTGCTGCTGGCATTAATAAAAATAGGCCGACAGATCATGGAAATCTGCAGGCCTGTTTTCATATGTATATGCGCAAAAGTTTCTAAGGCAATTCCAGCCGGATTATCTGTTGAGAATCAGCTTAGTCAGTTCTACGGGCTCAACAATCTTGCCATCCTTGTATACACGCATATTGCCGGAAGCAATTTCGTCAATCAGGATAACTTCGTTATTGTTGTAACCGAATTCAAACTTGATATCCCACAGATCAAGGCCGATAGATTTCAGATCATCAGCTACGATCTTGGTGATCTTCAGAGTCTGCTCCTTCATGCTTTCGAACATGGCAGGAGTCATGATGCCAAGTGCAGCCAGACCTTCACCGGTTACAAGAGGATCGCCCAGTGCATCATTCTTAAAGGTACACTCTACATATCCGCCTTCTAGAACGGTTCCGTCCTGAATATACTCGCCGTATCTGCGGATGAAGCTGCCGGTAGCAACCAGACGGCAGATAACTTCCAGACCGTGACCGAATACAGTTGCAGGAAGTACTTCCATGGTAGCATTGTCAACATCAGCGCTTACATAATGAGTCTTGATGCCGGCCTCTTTTAACAGCTCAAAGTAGTGGATAGAAGTCTGCAGGTTGGCTTTACCGATGCCTTCAATGGTCAGTCCAACACTGTTCTCACCGGGATCGAATACGCCGTCCTTACCGGTACAGTCATCTTTAAATTTCAGCATAACATTGCCATTATCAAGGCTGAATACGTCTTTTGTCTTGCCTTCATAGATTTTTTTCATTATCTGATCTCCTTTAGTATAGATACATAATTGTCTTTTGACTCTATTACTTTATCACAGTTTTGGTCATCTGAAAATATTTTTTTGGAAAAAATTCAACAATTAGAGTGGTTTTGTGCAATTTACTGCGTTTTTTCTTGCGAAATGGGCAAAGGTATAATACAATAGATACATAGGTAAATTTTAACATAGCACACACTGCTATGATCCAAAGTAAAGCGAGGAGAAAAAGATGAAACAAGACATGATTGTAATTCTGGACCTGGGCAGTACCGAAAATACTGTTCTGGCGCGTCAGATTCGTGCACTTGGAGTGTACAGCGAGATTCATCCCCATGATATCACCGTGGAGGAACTGAAGAATCTTGATAATGTAAAAGGTATTATCTTAAACGGTGGTGAGAACAGAATCGTGGACGGAGCAGCTGTAGAAGTTCGTCCTGAGCTGTATACCTGCGGTTATCCTATCATTTCTGTGGATTATCCCGGTTCTCAGTGTGAGAAGCAGTACACAGAGCTTCCTTCTGAGGAAGAACTGAAGAATTTCGTGTTCGGCGACTGCGCAGCAGAAGCTAACTGGAACATGAAGAACTTCATTGATGACCAGGTAGAGTTGATCAGAAAGCAGGTGGGAGATAAAAAGGTACTGCTGGCACTTTCCGGTGGTGTAGATTCTTCTGTGGTAGCAGCCCTTTTAATAAAAGCAATTGGACAGCAGCTTGTGTGCGTGCATGTAAACCATGGTCTTATGCGTAAGAATGAGTCCGAAAGTGTAGTAGAAGTATTTAGAAACCAGCTGCATGCCAATCTGATTTATGTAGATGCAACAGAGAGATTCCTGACCAAGCTGGAGAACGTAGCCGATCCTGAGCAGAAGCGTAAGATCATCGGCGGTGAGTTTATCCGTGTATTTGAAGAAGAAGCAAGAAAGCTGGAAGGCATCGACTTCCTGGGCCAGGGTACCATTTATCCCGACATCATCGAAAGCGGCACCAAGACTGCCAAGATGGTAAAATCCCATCACAATGTAGGCGGTCTGCCTGAGGATCTGAAGTTTGAACTGGTAGAGCCATTAAAGCAGCTGTTCAAGGATGAGGTACGTGCCTGCGGTATCGAACTGGGCTTGCCCGCATCCATGGTATATCGCCAGCCGTTCCCAGGTCCCGGACTTGGCGTACGCTGTACCGGTGCAATTACAAGAGACCGTCTGGAAGCTGTAAGAGAGTCTGATGCTATTCTGCGTGAGGAATTTGAGAAGGCAGGACTGGACAAGAAGGTATGGCAGTACTTTACTGTAGTGCCTGATTTCAAATCTGTAGGTATGAAGAACCATGCAAGATGTTTTGAGTATATGGTAATCATTCGTGCGATTAATACCATTGATGCTATGAACGCGACCATTGAGCGTGTTGACTGGGATATTTTGCAGAAGATTACAGATAGGATTCTGGCTGAGGTGGACAATGTTAACAGAGTTTGCTTTGATATGAGTCCTAAGCCGCCTGCTACTATTGAATTTGAATAAAGTCATTGATATAAATCTATCTGTCGGTGCGGGAAGTATTTATCCCGCACCGGCATCTAAGATTCTTTGAAAATAAGAATCTATCAACTGAAGCGCTGTTGTGAGGGTGTTATCATCTAAAATTTCCCAAATGAAGAAATTATCCGTTGAAATACACGCAAAAGTTGTATTCTGTCAGATGAAATTACCCAAAATGGGAAAGTTATCCGCCGAAAAACTCATGAAAAGCTGCATTCTGTCATATAAAATCGCCCAAAATGGGAAAATTATCCGTTGAGAAACTCATGAAAAGCAGTATTTTGTCAGATGAAACCGCCCAAAATGAAAGAATTATCCGCCGGAAATCTCATGAAAAGCTGTGTTCTGTCAGATGAAATCACCCAAAAGGAAGAAATTATCCGTAAAAAAGCTCATGAAAAGCAGTATTCAGTCAGATGAAAATGCCCAAAAGGAAGAAATTATCCGTAAAAAAGCTCATGAAAAGCAGTATTCAGTCAGATGAAAATGCCCAAAATGAAGAAATTATCCGCCGAAAAACTCATGAAAAGAAGTATTTTGTCAGATGAAACCGCCCAAAATGAAAGAATTATCCGCCGAAAAAACCATGAGAAGCAGCATTTTGTCAGATTAAAATGCCAAAAATAAAAAATTATCCGCCATAATAAAAATTTATGCACTAAAAGGGAGAATTATATGGAGCAAATAAAAATTGAACAAATTCAAAATGAACATCAAAATGAAGAAATGAAAAATCTGTTGAAAACGCGTAAGGAACTCTTGCTTCAGATAAAAAAAGATAAGGAGAAAGCAATAGTAACGGCCCCGAAAGGGACACTTCGTATTTCAGGACATGATGACAAGGTACAATATTATCAAAGAAATGATCCGAAAGATATTAATGGTGCTTATATACGGGGGAAAGACATTCAGCTGGCACGGGGATTGGCACAAAAAGATTATGATCAAAAAGTGTTGCGTTCTACAGAACAAGAATTAAGTGCGATTAACAAATATTTTTCTAACTATCCGGTGACGTGTGCGGAGCAGATATATGAAAAACTGCACAAAGAACGCAGAAAGTTGATAGAACCGATTATAGAACCGGAGGAGCAATATGTCGATAAATGGGAAGCAGTTTCCTATCAGGGAAAAGGGTTTAGTGAGGATACGCCGGAATTTTTTACTGCAAAAGGTGAGAGGGTACGGTCAAAATCAGAATGGATCATTGCTGATTTGTTGATGAAAGAAGCAATACCTTATCGATATGAGTACCCGATTCAGTTGAAAGGTATGGGAGCGATTTATCCGGATTTTACGGTGCTTAACGTGAAAAAGAGAAAAGAAATGCATTGGGAACATTTTGGGATGATGGATGATCCTTCTTATGTGGAAAAAGCACTGCAAAAAATTGCACTTTATGAACAGAATGGAATTTTTCCGGGAGAAAATCTGATTCTTACATATGAAACAAAGAAAAATCCGATGAATCAAAAAATGATTATGCTTATGATACAGCACTATTTGAAATGAGGAGACGGTAATCCTAATAGTATTAGCCCGCTCTGCGGCCATGTTCTATATTCATGTGGTAAAATAGCTGGAAATATGATAAAATCAAGCAAAAGATATATATTTATGATTGGATTGTAATAGCATATTTGAGGCGCGTTATGTTGTTAGAAGATATTAAAAAATATTGTATGAGTAAGCAAAAGGCATATGAAGAATATCCATTTGGTGATGTTCCGATATGTTATAAGCTGAACAATAAAATATTTGCACAGATTTATCCACATCCGGAAGATTATAAAATTACACTGAAATGTACTGCAGATGCAGGCCAATTTTATCGAATGGTGTATCCGGGAAAAGTGGTCAGAGGTTATCATTGTCCTCCTGTGCAGCAGCCATATTGGAACACGATTTATTTAGATGAATTTCCGGATGAAGAGTTGCTGAATATGATTGACCATGCGTATGAAACGGTTTTTAAGAGTTTTAGCAAGAAGGTGCAGAAGCAAATTTTGGAAGAATGAAAGAAGGTGCAGTACATGATTTTACTTGCTTGCAAGCAAGATGAAATTATGTGTTTTTCCGTTTGAGAGTATTTAAAATGGAGGCGTTATAATGTCATACCAAATGATTTTAGAAAAGATTGTAGATACAAGTAAACAGATATTCAGGTCAAACCTAACCGGTGTATATCTGCACGGTTCCATAGTAATGGGATGCTTTAACCCTGATAAAAGCGATATAGATTTAATTATTGTAGTGGAAGATAATATTACAGATGAGCAGAAAATGCAATTTATGAAGGAAGTAGTGGAGCTGGACAAATCAGCTCCAAGCAAAGGAATCGAACTGAGCATCGTTAAGAAAACGTATTGCAAAGAATTCCTTTATCCGACCCCGTTTGAATTACATTTCTCAAATACGCATTTGCAATGGTTTATAGACAACCCCACAGATTATATCAGCAAAATGAAGGGAACGGATAAGGACCTTGCAGCGCATTTCACAATTATCAATCATTGCGGCATCACCTTATATGGTGAGGGGATTGCATCCATATTTTCAGAAGTTCCTAAAGCTGATTACATAGATAGTATATGGGCTGATATTGAAGGTGCAAAAGAAGAGATTTTAGAGATTCCTATGTATATGATTTTGAACCTGTGCAGAGTAGTAGCCTATTTGAAGAAGGGCCTGGTGACTTCCAAGAAGCAGGGCGGAGAATGGGGAAAGCAAAATTTAGAGCCACGGTATCAAAGTTTGATATCGGAAGCATTGAAATGCTATGCATCGGATGAAAAAATGGTAGTAGAAGCTGCGGAGGCACAGGCATTTGCAGAATATATGTTGGAGCTGATAAAAACTTTGAGGTAGAGCGCTCTGATATTCACATAGAATATGAAAGAACAAGGCAGGAAAATAGTATATTTTGGAAGCGGAAGAATACCAGAAATACTTGAAAAAATGAAAGCACTCCTGTACAATAGAAGTAGCACTTCAGGTCAGTGAAAACAGGCGGGGGAAGGAACCAATAAGCTGATCTGAACAGAAATAATAGAGGAGGTTTTCTATTCATGAAAACAAGAAAGAAATGGGTGATTCTGCTTTCGGTGATGCTGCTCGCTGTCTCATGCTTAAGTGGCTGCGGTCAGAATGATCAGAGAAGAATTGTCCGCATCGGACACAACCAGTCCACCAATCATCCGACGCACATTGGACTTACTGCATTCGCGGAGTTTATCAATGAGCAGTTGGGAGACAAGTATGTAGTTGAAGTATATCCCAGTGAGCTTTTGGGCTCTCAGACGGATATGGTTCAGCTGACCCAGACAGGAGCGATTGACTTCTGTGTGGCAAGTAATGCAATCCTGGAGACATTCAGTAAGAACTACGAGATATTCAATCTGCCATATCTGTTTGCAAGTGCAGAAGCTTATCACGCAGCCATGGATGACCCCACTGTTACGGATCCTATCTTCACTGCTACGGAAAAGGCAGGTTTCAAGGCTGTCACCTGGCTGGATGCAGGTACCCGTAATTTCTACACCGTGAATAAACCAATCGAAAGTCCGGCAGATTTAAAAGGATTGAAGATTCGTGTGCAGCAGTCACCGACCAACATCGAAATGATGAATCTCTTAGGCGGTTCTGCGACACCGATGAGTTTTGGTGAGGTTTATACATCTCTGCAGTCCAATATTATCGATGGTGCAGAGAATAATGAGATGGCACTTACCGATAACGGACACGGTGATGTATGTAAGTACTATTCTTATGACATGCATCAGATGGTTCCTGATATTCTCATCGGCAACCTGGCATTCCTTGAGGAATTAAGCGAAGAAGAGCTTGCAATTTTCGAAGAAGGCTTTAAACTGCTCAACTCTGTACAGAGAGAGGAGTGGGTAAAGGCTGTGGAAAATGCAAAGGACAAGGCTCAGAACGAACAGGGTGTGGTATTTATCTATCCTGACCAGGAGCCCTTTGTGGAAGCATGTAAACCCCTTCATGAATCTGTACTTTCCGGCAATCCGGATATCCAGCCTATTTATGACATGATCCAGGAATACAATGTATTGTATCCTTCAGTAGAAGAATAGGAGGGAAGAGTATGAAACAGTTAAGAAAAATCTTAAACAGTATTTTAAATGTACTGGCCGGTGTAAGCTTCCTTGCTATGGTAGCCCTCACCTGCTGGCAGGTATTTACCAGATACGTCCTGCAAAATCCATCCTCCTGGTCGGAGGAACTGGTTTCTTATCTCTTTGCGTGGATGGCTCTTTTAGGCGCATCCATCGTAGTAGGAGAACGCGGCCACATGAATATTCCTATCCTGGTTGACCGTATGGGACCGACTGTAAGAAAGGCGCTGAATATTTTTTCAGAAGTAGTGGCTTGTATCTTTGCTGCAGTTATTCTGGTATATGGCGGTATTCAGATTACTACACTTGCTATGGGACAGATGACATCTTCTCTTGGCGTTCCTATCGGTATTTTCTATATTGTACTGCCTCTTTGCGGTGTGCTTAATATTGTCTACACGATTCTGAATATCATTGGAATCGTGAAAGGGGAAATTAGTACGGATCCCGTAGATGAAGCAGCGCAGGAAGTAGAGAAAGCCGAGAAGGAGGTATAAGAATATGGCAATGCAGGCATTATTAATTATTTTGGTAGTCATGCTGGTACTTCTTTTCATCGGTGTGCCGATTTCTTACGCAATCGGTATTTCCTCACTGGCAGCTATTCTGATGTCGGTGGATCTTGATGTAGCAGTATTGACAGGTGCACAGCGAACTTTTGTAGGTATGAGTAAATTCAGTCTCACGGCGATTCCCTTCTTTATCCTGGCGGGTAATCTGATGAACCAGGGTGGTGTTGCCAAACGACTGGTGGATTTTGTAATGGCAATTCTGGGCAAGCTGCCCGGAGCGTTGCTTGTAACTAATGTTGGTGCCAATGCGCTGTTCGGTGCGATTTCCGGTTCTGCTTCAGCAGCGGCAGCGGCTGTAGGAAGCATGGTGCGTGAAGGCGAAGAAGAGCAGGGATATGATCCTGCAATCTGTGCAGCTACCAATGGTGCATCTGCTCCGTCAGGACTTTTGATTCCGCCTTCCAATGCAATGATCACTTACTCCCTGGCAGCAGGCGGTACCTCTGTCGCAGCTTTATTCCTTGCAGGTTATGTTCCGGGGATTATCTGGGCACTCTGTTGTGTCATTGTTGCAATTATTATTGCTAAGAAAAAAGGGTATAAGGGGACTCCCGGAAAATATGACTGGAAGAACCTTGGAAGAGCTACATTAAGAGCACTTCCCTCCCTGTCCCTGATTGTAGTCGTTATCGGCGGTATCATCGGTGGTGTCTTTACTGCAACAGAAGGTTCTGCAATCGCAGTTGTATATGCGCTGATCCTTGGTATCTGCTATAAGAATATTACTTTAAAATCCTTCTGGAACATCGTAGTTGACAGTGCAAAGATGAGCGGTATGATTGTATTCCTGATCGGTGTTTCCAACATCCTTGGATGGGTTATGGCATTTACACAGATTCCGCAGGCAATTTCTGCTGCACTGCTGGGACTGACCGATAACAAGTATATCATTCTGCTCATTATGAACCTGATTCTTCTGATTGCAGGTACTTTCATGGATGTAACACCGGCGATCCTGATCTTCACACCGCTGTTCCTGCCTGTTGTACAGACATTCGGTATGAATCCGGTACATTTCGGTCTGATCCTTGTTTATAACCTCTGTATCGGTAATATCACACCTCCGGTAGGTAATACGCTGTTTGTAGCGATTAAGGTGGGTAAGACGTCGCTGTCCAAGGTCATGCCGTACATGCTGATGTACTATGTGGCAATCTTGATCGGTCTGTTGCTGGTGACCTATATTCCTGAAGTTTCGCTGGGGCTTCCGATGTTGGCGGGACTGGTGAAGTAATTAATTTTAGTTGTTTTGTTGAAAATAGGAGAGGAATTTCCGGAAGAGGAATTTCCTCTCTTTTCTTTTATGTAGCTGGAAAATTCCTGCCATGACCGTCATTTGGACCGTGATATGGAAAGATTATTGAAAAAAATAACTACAAGTGGCTATTGAAACGGAAGCTAAAAAGAGATATGATAGAACAGAAATCTTATTTATAAGCAAAGGATGAAAAGAATGGCACAACAAGTAACGACTACCATCCAAGATAAGTTAAAAGAGCAAAAACTGCTGTTTGATGGTGCATTCGGCACCTATTATGCACAACTTTACAACACAAGAGAACTGCCGGAGCTTGCGAACACAATGCATCCGGAACGCGTAAGCATGATTCATAAAGAATATATCGAAGCGGGCGCCCAGGTTATCCGTACCAATACCTTTGCAAGCAATACCATTTCGTTAGGATTAACGTGGGATGATGTGCAGGACAATATCCGACAGGGGTATCGCCTGGCACAGGAGGCTGCCAAATTACATAGTGTTTACGTTGCCGCAGATATAGGACAGATTCCCTGCGATAATCAGGCGGAGCGGGAAAATGTGACCGGGGAGTATGTGCAGATCTGCCGTACCTTTTTGGAGGAAGGCGCAGAGATTTTTGTTTTTGAGACCTTTTCAGACATGGAAGATATCCTTGAGGCAATTGAGTTTATCGGAGATAAGGCTTTTGTTATTGTGCAGTTTTCGGTGAACCAGTTTGGTTATAGTCATGCCGGGTTAAGTGCGCGTAAGCTGATACAATGTGCTGAGAACGTAGAATATGTCGATGCGGTGGGCTTTAACTGTGGTGTGGGCCCCGGACATATGCAGCAGATCATCAGAAGTATCGCGTTATCCGGAAGGAAAATGCTGACAGCATTGCCTAATGCGGGATATCCTCAGATGGTCAGCAATCGTATGATTTTCGATAACCATAACATAGATTATTTTGTGGCTAAGGTCAGTGATATTGCAGCGGATGGTGCAGCTATTGTAGGTGGCTGTTGTGGTACGACACCGGAATACATTCGCAGAATGAGAGAAAAGGTATCTTTTGTACAACCGACCCAAATAACTGCTGCAGTTGCTGCGAAGAAAGAAAATAGAGAAAAACATGACGGCGCCTTTTTTGCAGGAAAAGCAGGAAAGAAGTTGATTGCGGTAGAACTTGCACCCCCACTTGGAAGTGATGATGAGAAGCTGATGGATGCAGCTCATTTGCTGCGAAAAAGCGGTGTCGATGTACTGACATTTCCTGATTCTCCTTCAGGAAGAACAAGAGCAGATTCCATCCTCATGGCAGAGAAGGTGGCAAGAGAGACCGGCATGTGTGTGATGCCTCATATTTGCTGCCGCGACAAGAATGCCATTGCTATGCGCTCACAGCTGTTGGGTGCCCATATCAATCATATCCGGAATTTCCTGGTGATCACTGGAGATCCGATTCCTTCGATGATGCGTAACAGCGTAAAGAGTGTATTTAATTTTGACTCTGTGGGACTGATGCGCATTATGAATGATATGAATGAAGAACAGTTTGCGGATGATCCTGTCTGCTTTGGCGGCGCCATTAATCAGGGACGCAGAAATCTGGACGTTGAGATCGGTCGTGTGAAAAAGAAAATGGAAGCAGGTGCAACGTTCTTTCTGACCCAACCTATCTCCACAAGGGAAAATGCGGAGCGCGTCAGACGTATTAAAGAGGAGACGGGAGCACGTATTTTATGCGGTATCATGCCCTTTGTCAGTCTAAAGAATGCTGCTTTTATGAAAAATGAAATGACAGGTATTGATGTGACAGATGAGGTACTTTCCCGTTACCGTGAAGATATGACAAGGGAAGAGGGCCAGCAGGCAGGAATACAGCTGGCTAAGGAAATGATGGCACTTACCGATGATTTTGCGGATGGTTATTATTTCTCGTTCCCGTTTAACAGGGTTAGTATGTTGGAGAAGATTATATAGAAAACTTAACCGGTTTCATAGAGGGCACATCAAACTAGCATGCAAAATTTGCTGAGAAAAGTAATTTTTTCCTTTACAGCTTGCAGATAATTTATTACAATTAAATAATATTTTAGAAGGGATTGGGTGTTGAACCCCATAAGTGGAAGTATGAAGAACGAAAAGAGCAGAAATTCATTTTCAGGATCTATAGGATTCGTATTGGCAGCCGCGGGCAGTGCGGTTGGACTGGGAAATATATGGCGTTTCCCGTACTTGGCAGCAAAGGACGGAGGCGGACTGTTTCTGGTAATGTACCTTGTGCTGGCATTGACATTTGGTTTTACCTTGCTGACTACGGAGGTGGCAATCGGAAGAAAAACCAAGCAGAGTCCGTTGACTGCTTATAGTAAATTGAAAGACAAGTGGGGCATTGTGGGAGTTGTGGCCTGTTTGGTACCTGTGATTATCATGCCTTATTATTGTGTTATCGGTGGCTGGGTAGTAAAGTATTTTATTGCTTTTCTGACCGGAGAAGGCCCACAGGCGGCAGAGGATGGTTATTTTGGAAACTTTATCAGTGCAGAAGTGGAACCTGTGCTGACTATGGCGGTATTCCTTTTCATTGTCGCAGTTATTATTTTCAGGGGAGTAAATAAAGGAATTGAATCTTCATCTAAAATTATGATGCCGATTCTGCTCTTGCTGGTAGTTGGAATTGCTGTTTTCTCTCTGACCATCAGTCACACAGATGAAAGCGGTGTGACCAGAACCGGTCTGGAGGGCTTTGGAATATATGTGATTCCCAGCTTCGAGGGATTGACAGTAAAGGGGTTCTTTACCGTGCTTATGGATGCCATGGGACAGTTATTCTTCAGCCTGAGTGTGGCTATGGGAATTATGATTGCTTACGGTTCCTATGTAAAAGATGATGCCAATCTGGTAAAGTCCATTAATCAGATTGAAATTTTCGATACTGTAGTTGCATTCCTGGCAGGTGTCATGGTTATTCCGGCAGTATATGTATTTATGGGAAAGGAGGGAATGGAAGCTTCCGGTCCCAGCCTGATGTTCATATCTCTGCCGAAAGTATTTGCAGCTATGGGAAAGGTAGGTAATCTGATCGGCTGTCTGTTCTTTGCTATGGTATTGTTTGCAGCACTGACAAGTGCAGTATCCATTATGGAAGCAGTGGTTGCCAGCCTTATGGACAAGTTTCATATGTCCAGATTGAAAGCTGCTGCAATTGAGACAGGAGTTGCGCTGGTAGGCGGTATTGTAGTCTGCCTTGGTTATAATAAGTGGTATTTTGAACTGACATTGCCCAACGGGGCAACTGCTCAGATACTGGATGTGATGGACTATATCAGCAATAACTTCCTGATGCCTATCGTGGCAATTGCTACCTGTGTATTGGTGGGATGGATTCTGAAACCGCAGGTGATCATTGATGAGGTGGAAAAGTCCTGCTGCAAATTTGGCAGAAAGAAGCTTTATATTGTGATGATCAAAATTATTGCACCGGTGCTTCTGGTGATTTTACTGCTTAAGTCTGTGGGAATACTGACGGTCATTTAAACGCGATCAGGAATATCTGAATAAACGAGGTCGGCTTTGTTGGAGGTATACAAAGTCGGCTTCTTTTTATGTTACGTCAGAATTGTTATAAGGGATGTCTCCAAAAGAGTATCGGAAGCTGCATCTTATTTGATGATTAAAATCGGGCGTAAATGATACCGATCATCTCCTTTCAATAATATCGTAATATAGTTTGCAAATTGCATAATATAGTTGAAGAAATTCAGGGAAAGATATTTTAAAATATAATCAGAGTTTAATGAGGGAAGAGACGTAAGTAAATTAGTAATTGCATGCAATCAAGATGCTAATAGAAACGATTGAAAGTGAGGAAAATTAAATGAGTGAAAGAGCTGAGAAAATACTGAAGCCGTTTCGTGACAACAAAGCATATATGGAAGACCGCATTCAAAGCGGCATAGAAGCGAATCGTAAGGGCTTTGCCAGATTTTCTTTTGTGGATGAACAGGGGAATGCGGTTGAAAATGTGCAGCTGGAGATTCACCAGATCACACATGATTTCCGGTTTGGCTGCAACATTTTTATGTTGGACGAACTGGAGACAGAGGAGAAGAATGTAGCTTACAAAGAGCGGTTCAAAGAGCTTTTTAATCTGGCGACGTTGCCGTTTTACTGGTCCGATCTGGAGCCTGAAGAAGGAAAGGTACGTTTTGATAAGGATAGTCCCAAGGTGTACCGTCGACCTGCCCCGGATCTGTGTCTGGAGTTCTGCCGTGAAAACAACATTGAACCGAAGTTGCACTGCCTGAACTATGACCAGTGGTCACCTAAGTGGTTGCCTTATGACGTGCCTACGGTCAAAAAATGTTTGGATAAACGGATTGCACAGATCGCAGAGCGGTATTCGGAGCAGATTCCTTCCATGGAAGTAATAAATGAAACACTGTGCAGCTACCATGTCAGAGATTACGGACACAGTACACGTTTCTTTTTCGAACCGGATATTGTGGAATGGAGTTTTGAACATTCGCGTAAGTACTTACCCACTAATAAGCTGATCATAAATGAGGCAACGGAACACTGCTGGGTACAGGGCTTTAAGTATAACAGAAGTGCTTATTACATGCAGATTGAGCGTGCTTTATTAAAAGGGGCTTCGATTGATTCTATCGGTATGCAGTATCATGCCTTTTATAGAAGAGAAGCTGAACAGGCAAGCACAAGAACGCTTTACGACCCTAAACGTATTTATCAGGTAATGGATCAGTATGCTGATTTCGGCAAGCCGCTTCAGGTGACAGAGGTTACGATTCCGGCTTACTCCATGGAAGCAGAGGATGAACTGGTTCAGGCAGAAATCATTACCAATCTTTATAAAATGTGGTTCAGCCATCCCAATATGGAAGCTATTATTTATTGGAATCTGGTTGACGGCTATGCGGCTTTTGCCAAACAGGGAGATATGTCAAGCGGTGAAAACTATTATTGCGGTGCGCTGCTTCGGTTTGATATGACACCTAAGCCTGCTTATTATGCGTTGGATGAACTGATCAATAAAACCTGGAGAACAAATATCTCAGATGAAGCCCAAAACGGTTCTTTTGAGATGAAAGGATTTTATGGTGAGTATGAAGTAACTGCCACAGTGGGTGGCAAAACGACCACGGTAAAGGTTCACTTGGAGAAAAATGCCGACAATGAATTTACAATTGTCCTGTAAGGAAATATGTAGAGCGTGAGAGTGATATGAAAAAGTATCCCCTGTAAAGTGTGGCACGATTTGTGATGTGTACAGTTTACAGGGGATCAGTTTATTTTAATTTCAGGAAAGTACCTAAAATACTGCGTCCTAAAGAGGCACCAATGTTACCTCCCAGCTTCTTACCGAAGCTGCCGCCGATGGATTTACCGATATTGTTGCCAAGTTCGCGGCCGATAGTACCGGCAGCCGTATTTGCAACGCTGCTGATGCCTGAGGTGATCGCTTTCTTGCGCTTTTGTGCTTCGCGCTCTTCTTCCTTGGCTTTTTTCTCGGCTTCCTTCTCAGCCAGCCGAGCCTGTTTTTCAGCTTCTTTTTCAGCCAACCGAGCCTGCTTCTCAGCTTCTTTCTCAGCCAACCGAGCCTGCTCCTTTGCCTCTTTTTCAGCCTGCTTCGCTTCTTCCTGTGCAATGCGTTCCGCTTCAGCCTCCTGGTCGTCCTGTTTGCGCTTTCTTGCAAGGAACTCATAAGCGGAATCACGGTCTACCATGTTCTGATAACGCAGATAGAGGTTGTTCATCAGCACTTCCTTTTTCTTTTCCTCATCGGTAATAGGTCCCATGAGACTTTGCGGAGGAAGAACCTTACATTTCTGTACGATACCGGGGATACCGTCTTCATCCAGAACAGAAATCAGTGCCTCACCGGTACCCAGGGCGGTGAGTGCCTCCTTTGTATCAAACGCCGGATTTGTGCGGAAAGAGTTGGCAGCAGCCTTTACCGCTTTTTCATCGGAAGGGGTATATGCTCTCAGTGCATGCTGAATCTTATTGCCCAGCTGACTTAAGACACCATCGGGGATATCTCTGGGAGTCTGGGTGATAAAATAAATGCCTACACCCTTGGAACGAATCAGTTTCACAATCTGCTCAATTTTATCTTCCAGAGCCTTGGAAATTCCGTCAAAGAGCAGGTGTGCTTCATCAAAGAAGAAAATCATTCTCGGTCTGTCACAGTCACCTACTTCAGGCAGTGTTTCAAACAATTCGGAAAGCATCCATAAAAGAAATGCAGAGTAAAGAGTACCGTTGTTGGAAAGCTGTCTGCAGTCCAGAATGTTGATGTTGCCTTTGCCGCCGGTGCCGGTTGCAAACCAGTCTGCGATATTCAGAGCAGGTTCTGCAAAAAACTGCTCGCCGCCCTCTGTCTCCAGGGCTACTACGTGGCGCAGGATAGCCGCGATACTCTGCTTGGAAATATTACCGTACTCCAAAGTGAGTTCCTTGCTGTTTTCACTGACATACTGAAGCATGGCCTTTAAATCTTTCGTATCGATGAGTAAAAGATTATTATCATCGGCAATCTTGAACACTACCGTCAGGATATCGGACTGTGTAGCATTTAAATCCATCAGCTTGGAAAGCAGGATAGGTCCCATCTCGGAGATAGTGGTGCGAAGAGGGATGCCCATTTCCCCGTAAATATCCCAGAAAACAGAAGGATAAGAATGGTAATCAAATCCGCATTGATCCAGTCCGAAACGTTTGATACGCTTCTGCATATCTTCACTGTCGGCACCGGGTCTGCACATTCCGGACAGATCTCCCTTTACGTCAGCCAGGAATACCGGTACTCCGGCATCACTGAAAGATTCTGCCAGTACTTTCAGGGTAATGGTTTTACCGGTTCCCGTGGCACCGGCAATCAGGCCGTGGCGGTTGGCCATTTTAGGCAGGATGCAGATTTTCTCCCCATCGGCATCGCCTATCCAGATTTTATTATCGTAGAACATAGTCGTCCCTCCCGTGTAAACTTTTCTTATCTACCAGTATAACGTGATAAGGGAAGGACTGCAAGCAAAAAAATCTAAAAATCAACAAATACTACTTGCATCTTTTCTTCCAGTATGTTACAATAACAACGCTGTTTGTGGTTCCATAAGCAGTGAGGATGAGAACGAAGAACTATTAAGTGATATGAATATAGAGAGGTGAAAGAAATGAGAGAAGGAATCCATCCCGCTTATTACCAGGCTACCGTAACCTGCAACTGTGGCAACACATTCGTAACTGGATCTACCAAGAAGGAAATCCACGTTGAAGTTTGTTCCAAATGCCATTCATTCTACACCGGTCAGCAGAAGACTGCCAGAACTGACGGACGTATTGATAAGTTCAACAGAAAGTACGGTGTTAAATAAGACGATTTTAAAGGTTGAGGTAGCAAGTATCTCAACCTTTTCTCTTCTTACGGAGGTAAAGGCATGGCAAGAAAAAAGAAACAATGTTACTCCGGAATCGGCGGACAGGCTGTTCTGGAAGGCATCATGATGAAAAATAATGAGAACTATGCAGTCGCAGTACGTAAGCCGGACGGTGAGATTGAGGTGGAACTGGAGAATTACCAGGGACTTCTGCATGGCAATAAGATAAAAGAACTTCCTTTTATCAGAGGTATCTTTAATTTTGTGGATTCTCTGATACTGGGTACCAGGTGCTTGAATTTTTCAGCTTCCTTTTATGAGGAAGAAGAGGAAGTATCCGTTAAGGATAGTAAGATTTCCAAGGAAACAGCTGATAAACTGATGAATACCATTGTAATGATCATTGCTATAGCATTGGCGGTGGGAATCTTTATTGTATTGCCTTATTATATATCATCTCTGTTGGATGGATTTATCAGAAACAGATCATTGATGCTGATTATTGAGGGCCTGATTCGTATCCTGATATTTATTCTGTATGTAGGTGGTATCAGTCTCATGAAGGATATTCGGAGATTGTATCAGTATCACGGTGCAGAGCATAAATGTATCAACTGTATCGAAAGGGGGAAGCCTCTTACGGTAAAGAATGTAATGCGCAGTTCCAGACTTCATAAAAGGTGCGGAACAAGTTTTATTTTCTTTGTACTGATCGTAAGTATCATCATTTCTTTCTTTATCGTGGTGGAAAATCCGGTACAGAAAGTATGCTTAAGAATTTTGATGATGCCTCTGGTAGCCGGTATTTCCTATGAATTGATTCGTCTGGCAGGACGCAGTGATAATGTTCTGATAGGCCTTTTATCTGTTCCCGGAATGGCTATTCAACGGATGACGACCAAGGAACCTGACGAGAGCATGGTGGAGGTGGCAATCGCTGCAGTGGAAGCAGTATTTGACTGGAAGACTTATCTCAAAGACAATTTTGGCTATGAACCGGAAGAAAGCAGTTGGGAAGAGGACGTATGAATTACCGGCAATGTTATGAAGAAGGAAGAAGGATATTAGCGGAAGCCGGCATAGAGGAAGCTGATCTGGACGCCAGACTTCTGCTGGAGCATATCTGCCACACCAATCGCAACGATTTGCTGGTTCATGGTGACAGAGATGTGGATAACTGTCAAACGACTGAGTATCAGCAGTGGATAGAAAAGCGTTCTGAGCGCATTCCTTTGCAGCATTTGACAGGAACGCAGGATTTTATGGGACTAACCTTTAAAGTCAATGATAAAGTATTGATTCCCAGGCAGGACACCGAAATTCTGGTGGAAGAGGTATTAAGAGAGCTTCATGACGGAATGCGGGTACTGGATATGTGTACCGGTTCCGGGTGTATTCTGATCAGTCTGCTTCATTATTCTAACCATTGTAATGGAGTGGGAGCTGATATCTCAGCAGATGCTTTGGAAGTGGCCAGAGAGAATGCAGAGCGAATTCTGGGAGAAAGCCGGGGGCAGGATGTATCGCTTATTCACAGCGATCTGTTTGAACAGATAGAAGGCAAGTTTGATATCATTGTGGCGAATCCGCCTTACATCCGCACAGAAGTAATTGATACTTTGATGCCGGAAGTAAAGGAGCATGAGCCTTTTGGGGCGCTGGACGGTAAAGAGGACGGACTTTATTTTTATGATAAAATCATTAAAGAGTGCCGCAGCTTCTTACAGCGTGGAG
>JAFTVH010000184.1 GCA_017465845.1 Lachnospiraceae bacterium
TGTACCATCTTCGTCGCCAAACACCCGGTCACCAAACCCAATTTGAATGTCATCCGCCGCCACGAGAAAAACCTCGACGAGAAAATTGAAGACCTGGTAAAAACCGCCCTGGAAACCGACGAAGTAATAATAGTAGAGTAATTATAGCAGAATAATTGTGGAATAATTAAAGTAGAACAATTGTAGCGAAGTAATTAGAGTACAGTAATTAGAGTGTAATAATTATTGCAAAGTAGTAATTGCAGAGCAATAACAGCAGAGCAGTTATTGTAGAATAATTCTCGGCCCTTGCGTACAGCCAGGTTCCGAGGGACGCGGAGGTGGTGGGGCAGACAGATGTTCCACTGAAGACCCTTGAAAAACGCCGGTGCTTGGCGAGGTACTTTCGAGCCTAGCATCCGCTGCGTTTTTCACGGAGCGAGAGCGTGTCTGAAGGGGAATATCTGTCTGCTCCGCCACCTCCGTGCCCCTCGGAACCGTGACTCGTACCCACAAGACCAAGAATTATTCCACAAAAAAAGCCCCAGGCCAAGACCCCGGGGCGTCAGAAATTTAGATCATGTAAGGCTTCAGCACTTCCAGCACTTCCGCTGTATTGCCTTCTGCATGAATGTTCAGGTCAATCGGTTTAGAAAGATCCAAAGAGAAGATTCCCATAATGGACTTTGCATCAATCACGTATCTTCCGGATACCAGATCGAAGTCATAATCGAATTTTGTAATATCATTAACAAAGGATTTTACCTTGTCAATAGAGTTTAAAGAAATCTGAACGGTTTTCATTATAAATTACCTCCTTAATGTTTGTCATACCTTCTGACTACATCTTAATGGCTGAGAGGTAAAAAGTCAATGCAAAAAGGATACAAAAATAATGAAGAATAATATGAAAAATGTGGCACTACACAACCTTGGATGCAAAGTAAATTCTTACGAAATGGACGTAATGCAACAAAGATTACAGGAAAAAGGCTTCCGGATTGTGCCTTTTGATGCCAAAGCAGATATATATATCGTTAATACATGTACGGTTACCAACATAGCCGACAGAAAGAGCAGACAGATGCTGCACAGGGCCAAGACCATGAACCCGGACGCTGTGGTAGTGGCAGTGGGATGCTACGTCCAGACCGGTGGTGAACAGGCGCTTCAGGATAAAAGTATCGACCTGGCAATAGGAAATAACAGGAAGAAGGACCTGGTTCCGATTCTGGAGGAGTTTTTGGAACAACGGGAGAAGAACAGAGGGACAGAAAATCAGGTAACACTCCGAAACACCACGGTGATCGATATCAACACCACATGTGAATACGAAGAGATGACTCTGAAAAAGACAGCAGAGCATACCAGAGCTTACATTAAAGTGCAGGACGGCTGTAATCAGTTCTGTTCTTATTGTATCATCCCTTATGCCAGAGGAAGGGTGCGCAGCAGAAAGGCAGAAGATATTTTAAATGAGATCCGTGGAATTGTGCAGGCAGGTTATCAGGAAGTAGTGTTGACCGGTATTCATATCAGTTCTTACGGCATAGATTTTGAGGAAGAAGCATGGAATCAGGGCAGAAGTGTGGAAGTTATGCAGGGAGAAGAACGGCATGATTACCGCGGCAGGAGCAAGATTCTTGACTTGGTAGAGCAGATTCACGAGATAGAAGGGTTGAAACGTATCCGTTTAGGTTCCCTGGAGCCACGTATTATAACTGCTGAAAATGCAGCCAGGCTGGCTTCTCTTAAGAAAGTATGTCCTCATTTCCATCTGTCTCTGCAGAGCGGCTGCGATGAAACGCTTAAGAGAATGAATAGACACTATACTACCGGGGAATACTATGAGAGTGTGAAACTCCTGCGCAGCGTGTACGACAGACCTGCCATTACTACCGATGTGATCGTAGGTTTTCCGGGAGAGACAGAAGAAGAATTTGAGCAGACGTATGAATTTCTTTCAAAAGTCGGTTTTTATGAGATGCATATCTTCAAATATTCTAAACGCCAGGGAACCCGCGCGGCAGTCATGAAGGACCAGGTACCGGATCAGGTGAAGACACTTCGCAGCAACAGGCTGCTTGCCATGGAGAAAGAACAGTCCAAAGAATTCAGAAGCCGCTACATAGGGAGCGAGGCAGAAGTATTATTCGAAGAGACAAAAGAACTAAACGGAAAGCTTTTTCAAATAGGTCATACAGCTGATTATGTGAAAGTTGCCCTGGAAACAGACCGAAATTTGTCAAATTGCCTGAAAAAAGTTTGTATCACAGATTTTCTGACAGATGAAATCCTGAATTGCAATACTTTGGATTGAATTTTCGTCCAAGATGCGGTAAGATAAAAGAGCATAAGACGAACCGTACAGAAGGATGTGAGAGCAATGGCAGACTTGGAGAGCACACAATACTTTAAAGTAGAGACAGAGAAAACCGGTGCTAAGGTGATTCTGTCGGCTGTATATGAAGCAATGGCAGAAAAGGGATACAATCCTGTCAATCAGATCGTTGGTTATATTATGAGTGGTGATCCTACCTATATTACCAGCCATAAGGGAGCCAGGAATCTGATTATGAAAGTGGAACGTGATGAACTGGTAGAGGAACTCCTGACTGAGTATATCAGGAATAATCATTGGGAATAATCGGTAATATCGAATACTGAAGGAGGAGACCCATGCGGATAATGGGCTTGGATTTCGGGTCGAAGACAGTAGGGGTGGCGATAAGCGATGCCTTACTTCTTACTGCCCAGGGGGTGGAGATCATCCGCCGCAAAGAGGAGAATAAGCTGCGCCAGACGCTGGCCAGAATTGAAGAACTGATTGTGGAATACGAGGTAGAAGAAATCGTGTTGGGACTTCCGAAGCACATGAACGCTACGGAGGGAGTGCGCGTGGAACTGACACAGGAGTTCAAAGAAAAGCTTGAGAGAAGGACAGGACTTCCAGTATATTTCTGGGATGAGAGACTGACTACGGTAGCGGCAGATAAGATTATGATGGAAGCGGGAATCCGCAGAGAACACCGTAAGGAGCATGTGGACAGGATCGCTGCAACGTTGATCTTGCAGGGATATCTGGACAGACGTAATATGAGAAAGGAAGAGACAATTGGAGAAAATCACGTTTAGACCGGATGGAGAAGAGTCGGTTGATTTTTATGTTTTGGAACAGACCAGAATCGGTGGCTTCAATTATATTTTGGTGACGGATTGCGAAGAGGGCGATGGAGAAGCCCTGATTTTGAAAGATATGTCAGGCGATGGTGATGCGGAAAGCATTTTCACCATCGTAGAGGACGATGAAGAGTTGGAGGCAGTGGCCGGCGTGTTCGAGAA
>JAFTVH010000185.1 GCA_017465845.1 Lachnospiraceae bacterium
AAGAAGACCAAGAAGGGCAGAAGATATTATGGCTGCATCGACAATCCAGACTGTGATTTCATGGTATGGCAGAAACCATCTGGAGAAAAATGTCCGCAGTGCGGCAAGATGCTTTTAGAGAAAGGCAACAAGCTGGTATGCATGGACGAACAATGCGGCTATGTGAAGAATAAGGGGCAGGAAAGCTGATAGTGGGGAACATGGAACAGAGGGACGCCCAGGGAGTGAGGTGCGCAGACTTTGGTTTCGGGGCAGTCACAGCGATATAAGACGTACTAACAGCCGGTGCTTTTGACAAAGGGCCATCCTCAAAACGTAAAACTCGACGCTTCGCGTCTCAAACAGATTACGTTTTGAGGATGAAAGTCAAAAGTACCGGCTGTAAGTACGTCTAATATCGCGGCGTATGCCCCGGAACCCAAGCATGTGCACCTCACTCCGGGCTGGTTTGCTTCAAGTTTTTGTATCAGCCTTTCTGCACTTTATGTATTATAGAAAGACGATAGTGTTGTATGGTGCATATACAGCATGTCGGATTAGATATAATAAAGATTGAAGAGTGATGGTGGAAAGATAAATAACAGAAGATTTAGCGTAGTGTCAGAATTTTTGCGTAAAACGTGAAAAAAGCGAATAAATTAGTAAAATATGCATTGTAAATAAAAATTATTTGTGGTAAGATAAGGAAAAAGATATGTAACTTTGTGAATTGGATGATAGGAGGTACGCAAATGAGCAGTGTACAGTTGTTGGATAAGACAAGGAAGATAGGTAAGTTATTGCATAATAATAATTCCAGTAAAGTGGTGTTCAATGATATCTGCAAAGTAATGCGGGAGATCCTGAATTCCAATGTGCTGGTCATCAGCCGTAAAGGTAAGGTTCTTGGTGTGGGAAAGTCTGAGGGGATCGAGTCCATTACGGAGCTGATTGATGAAAATGTGGGCGGATTTATTGATGGAATGTTGAATGAGCGGCTTTTGGCTGTTCTGTCCACCAAGGAGAATGTGAATCTGGAGACATTAGGCTTTGAAAGTACTGACATTCGAAAATTTCAAGCAATCATTTCTCCCATCGAAATTGCAGGTGAAAGACTTGGTACATTGTTTATCTATAAGTGTGACACACAGTATGATATTGATGACATCATCCTCTGTGAGTACGGAAGCACTGTAGTGGGTCTGGAGATGCTTCGGGCAGTGAATGAAGAGAGCGCGGAAGAAAGCAGAAAGGTAGCTGTTGTAAAATCAGCGATCAGCACCCTGTCGTTTTCCGAAATGGAAGCTATCACACATATCTTCGACGAATTAAACGGTATGGAAGGTATTCTTGTAGCCAGCAAGATTGCTGACCGCGTAGGTATCACCCGTTCAGTTATTGTAAATGCCCTGCGTAAATTCGAAAGTGCCGGTGTTATCGAATCCCGGTCCTCCGGTATGAAAGGTACCTACATCAAAGTCCTGAACGATGTTGTTTTCGATGAAATCGAAGAATTAAAGCGTCAAAATCATAGATAAAATTTTAAAACTTGCAGAAAACCCCTTGCCACAGGGGTTTTCTTGTGTTATAATTCATCCGTTGTGACTAAAAAACACGCATCCCGATTCGTTGTCGGTGTCTCCGATGGTAAAATTTCCCGGAGATAGGCAGTGGAGCTAACCGGATTCTTAACGCGGATACGGCAGAAAAGGAGTGCGGAAGAAGGGCACTATAGATGTGACCCGAATCTAACCAAATGGAGGTAAAGACATGAGCGTTATTTCTATGAAGCAGTTATTAGAAGCAGGTGTTCATTTTGGACATCAGACCAGAAGATGGAACCCTAAGATGGCTCCTTACATCTTCACCGAGAGAAATGGTATCCATATCATCGATCTGCAGAAGTCTGTAGGTAAGGTTGACGAAGCTTACAGAGCAATTTCCGAGATCGCTGCACAGGGTGGTACAATCCTGTTCGTTGGTACCAAGAAGCAGGCTCAGGATGCAGTTAAGGTAGAAGCTGAGCGTTGCGGTATGTACTATGTAAATGAGAGATGGTTGGGTGGTATGCTGACCAACTTCAAGACCATTCAGTCCCGTATCGAGAGACTGCGTGCAATCGAGACCATGTCCGTAGACGGTACTTTCGATGTACTTCCTAAGAAGGAAGTTATCGCTCTGAAGAAAGAGTGGGAGAAGCTGGAGAAGAACCTTGGCGGTATCAAGAACATGACCAGAATTCCCGATGCTATCTTCGTAGTAGATCCTAAGAAGGAAAAGATCTGCGTACAGGAAGCTCATTCTCTGGGAATCACTCTGATCGGTATTGGTGATACTAACTGTGATCCTGAAGAACTGGATTACATCATCCCTGGTAATGATGACGCTATCAGAGCTGTTAAACTGATCGTTTCCAAGATGGCTGATGCTGTTATCGAAGCTAATCAGGGTGAAGCTGTTTATACCGAGGAAGAAGTTGCAACTGAAGCAACCGATATCGAAGAAGTAGCAGCTGACGCTGAATAATGATACTGTAACTATTGATGAAATAAGTAAAAGCGAGGTTATTAATATGGCTATTACAGCAGCTATGGTAAAAGAACTGCGTGAAATGACCGGCGCAGGTATGATGGATTGTAAGAAGGCTCTGAACGAGACCAACGGAAATATGGAAGAGGCTGTTGAGTTCCTGAGAAAGAACGGACAGGCTAAGGCTGAGAAGAAGGCAAGCAGAATCGCAGCAGAAGGTATCTGCCGCATCGCTGTTAAGGATGAGAAGACTGCTGCAGTTGTAGAAGTTAACTCCGAGACCGACTTCGTAGCTAAGAATGAAGAGTTCCAGAAATTCGTAGAAGCAGTTGCAGTTCAGGCTGTTAACTCTGATGCAGCTGATATGGATGCATTCATGGCTGAGACATGGAATGATGATAACACCAAGACTGTAAGCGAAGCTCTGGTTGAGAAGGTTGCAGTTATCGGTGAGAAACTGAGCATCAGAAGATTTGAAAAGATTGTTGCTGAAGATGGTATGGTAGCTTCTTATGTACATGGCGGCGGAAGAATCGGCGTTCTTGTAGAGGCAACTACTGATGTAGTAAACGATGCTATCAAAGAAGCTCTGACCAACATTGCTATGCAGGTTGCAGCTCTGTATCCTAAGTATGTTGCAACTGCTGATGTATCTGAAGAGTACAAGGCTCATGAGAAAGAGATCATCGCAGCACAGATCGCTCAGGATCCTAAGATGGCTGGTAAACCTGAAAAGGTTATCGAGGGAGCTATCATTGGTCGTCTGAACAAAGAGCTGAAAGAAGTATGTCTGTTAGAGCAGGTATACGTTAAGGCTGAAGACGGCAAGCAGACTGTTGCTCAGTACGTAGCACAGGTTGGCAAAGAGAACGGTGCTAACTTAAGCATTAAGAAGTTCGTTCGTTTCGAGACCGGTGAAGGTCTGGAGAAGAAGAACGAAGACTTCGCTGCTGAAGTTGCTGCCCAGATGAATATGTAATTCGACCAAAAAAATAGAAAAAACTGTTGACGGCTGATATTTTTGTGGTATAATATATATTGTGCACATTGTGTGTACATATATTAACCCAATCAGTCATGTTACTAGTGGTACTGAAGGGAGGTCGGGTGTAAATCATGTCAAACGTAATCGTAAAAGAAAACGAGACTTTAGATAGCGCTTTACGTCGCTTTAAAAGAAGTTGTGCTAAGGCTGGTATTCAGCAGGAGATTCGTAAGAGAGAGCATTACGAGAAACCAAGCGTAAAACGCAAGAAGAAATCTGAAGCAGCAAGAAAACGTAAATATAACTAATGAACGTAGAGTCCTCAGCCGTAAGACTGGGGACTTTGTGTTTTGTAAAAGTGTTTGAAAGAGAACTGTCATAATATTCGTCACATTTCCATATCATACAATATAGTAAGATATGGAGTGTGGCGTTTTTCTATGAATAAAAAGAGAAGGAAAGCAAGAAAATATGCGCTGATATTGATAATCTGTACCGCAATTACAGCTTGCCTGATGCCTGCAACATCGGTAAATGCGCAGGTGAGTATCTCCGCCCCATCTGCGATACTGATGGAAGCATCTACCGGTGAGGTTATCTATGAACTGAATGCGACAGAGCAAAGATGTCCTGCCAGCATTACTAAAATTATGACATTGCTACTTACGTTTGAAAAGATATCGGAAGGCAAGATCGCTTTGACGGATTTGGTGACCACCAGTGAATATGCAAGTTCTATGGGAGGTTCTCAGGTATATCTGGCGGCAGGTGAGACGCAGACCTTAGATACCATGATCAAATGTATCGCCGTAGCATCGGGAAATGATGCCAGCGTGGCGGTTGCAGAACATATCGCAGGAAGTGAAGAGGCTTTTGTGGGATTGATGAACGAGAAAGCCTCGGAACTCGGAATGGCAGACACGCATTTCGAAGATTGCTGTGGATTGACCAATTCAGACAATCATTACACATCCGCCAAAGATGTGGCCATCATGTCCCGTGAACTGATTACGAAGTATCCGGAAGTCTATAATTATACGCAAATCTGGATGGAAGACATTGTACACGAGACCAGACAGGGAAGCATACCTTTCACTTTGAGCAGTACTAACAAGCTTTTAAAGCAATATCAGTGGACTACAGGGCTTAAGACCGGTTCAACAGCGAAAGCAAAATACTGTCTGTCAGCCACTGCGTGTAAAGACGATATCGACCTGATCGCGGTGGTAATGGGAGCTCCTGACTATAAAGTAAGATTCCAGGATGCTCAGACCTTGCTGAATTATGGTTTTAGTGTCTGTGACCTGTACATAGATGAAAATAATGAGACTCTTCCCAATATGCCGGTAGAAGGCGGTGTGGAAGAAGAAGTTCCCATTGTTTTCGGTGGAGAGTTCCGTTACCTTGATACGAAAGGAAATGCACTGGATCAGATTGAGGAGAAACTGGATTTGCCGGAAACGGTAGCTGCGCCGATAGAAGAAGGGAAAGAAGCCGGTATGGCAAGATATTATCTGAATGGAAGTGAAATCGGTGCGGTGCCTATCCTTTTTGGGGCAAATGTGAAAAAAGCAGTTTATTCCGATTATCTCAAGAAAATATTTGCAGATTTTCTTTTATAATGCCGGGTTTTGTGGTACAATCGGATGTGGTGGGATTTGTATTTGCCAAAGGAAGACTCAGGAGCTATTATGTGGAATATTCTGATAACGATAGTTGGCGTTATTGCCATTATATTGATATGGATCATGCTGTACGACAGCAACCGTTTCGTTGTGGTACAGCATGCTTTTTGTGACCCCAGAATAAAAAAGAATATACGGGCAGTTGTGTTGGCTGATTTGCATGATAAACAGTTTGGAAAAGATAATATCTGCCTGTTGGAAGCGATTAAAGCCCAGAAGCCGGATATGATTCTGATAGCCGGTGATATTGTGACGGCCAAGCCGGGTAAGAAACTTGATAAAGCAGTAAAATTTCTGAAAGAATTAGCGGCTGACTATCCCATTTATTATGCCAACGGAAACCATGAGCACAGATTGGAATTGTATCCGGAAGAATATGGAGACATGGCCCAGAGATATGAAAAGGCGCTGAAAGAGATTGGAATTGACAGGCTGGTAAACAGTCATGTGAATCTTGCAGATGCGGGAATTACAATATACGGGGCTCAGATTGACAAGTTCTATTTTCGCAGATTTCGCACAGCACATATGGAAGAAGACTATATGAAGCAGCTGATTGGGAGAAGAGATGACGGTGAGTTTGTTGTTCTGATAGCGCATAACCCGGATTATTTTCCACAGTATGCTGCGTGGGGCGCTGATCTCGTGTTTTCCGGACATGTACATGGGGGAATGGTGAGGATACCCGGATGGAAAGGCATTGTTTCACCGGCAGTCAGATTCTTCCCAAAGTATGACGGAGGTCTTTTTCAAATAGGAAGGAGTACCATGCTGCTAAGCAGGGGACTCGGCATGCACACTATTCCTATCAGGCTGTTTAACCCGGGTGAAGTAATTGTAGTTGATTTTAAGAGTGAAAAGGATAATTAGAAATGGCAATTCCTGTTAAGCTTGAAGTGTTTGAAGGTCCCTTGGACCTGCTTCTGCATCTCATTGATAAAAATAAAGTAGACATATATGATATTCCCATTGTGGAGATTACCGAGCAGTATTTGGAATATATCAAGCAGATGGAAAGCCAGGACATGAACGTAATGAGTGAATTTCTGGTAATGGCAGCCACACTTGTGGATATTAAATGCCGTATGCTTCTTCCTAAGGAAGTAAACGAAGAGGGAGAAGAGGAGGATCCCAGAGCAGAGCTGGTTCAGAAGCTGTTAGAGTATAAGATGTACAAGTATATGTCACTGGAATTGAAGGACAGGCAGGTAGATGCTGCAAGGAATCTATACCGGGAACAGAAGCTGCCCAAAGAAGTGGCAAGCTATCGTCAGCCTGTTAATTATGAGGAGCTGCTGGGAGATATGACGCTGGGAAAGCTGCAGGCTATTTTCAATTCCATAATAAAGCGTCAGGAAGAGAAAATCGATCCTATCCGAAGTCAGTATGGCAATATTGAAAAGGATGAGGTGGATATGGATGAAAAGACACTTTATGTAGAGGCTTATGCACGTGAACATAAAGTATTCAGCTTTCGAAAACTTTTGGAAAGACAGGCCAGCAAGATGGAGGTCATTGTGACTTTCCTTGTAATTCTTGAGATGATGAAGACCGGGAGTATCACCATTGCCCAGGATAATATTTTTGATGATATTATAATTACATCTAATGTGGCATAGAAAATTGGTGATAGAAAGAAACGGCAGCTGAAATAGGAGGACTGTAGAGTGAGTGCTGCAGAGAAGGATAAATTGGAATACGAACAGGTCAGTCTTGATCTGGGAGAGCAGGGATATATGGAACAACAGGAGAATTTGGAACAGCAGATAGATATGGAAGAACGAAAAGCTGAGAGCATTCTGGAAGCAATTTTATTTACCATGGGAGAGGCCGTTGAGATCAGCAGACTGGCAGATGTGCTGGAGATGAAGGAAAAAAATGTGAGGAAACTCCTCCTACATATGCAGGAACGCTACCGGCAGTATGATCGGGGAATCGCACTGACCTGGCTGGAAGACAGTGTGCAGCTTTGTACCAAGGCTGAAATGTATGAATATCTGATCAAAATAGCAAAGACACCCAGGAAAATGACGCTGACGGAGACGGTGTTGGAGACGTTATCCATCATTGCCTATAAGCAGCCGGTTACCAGGGTGGAGATTGAACGCATCAGGGGCGTCAGCTGTGATCATGCAATCAACAAATTACTGGAGTACGATCTGATTTGCGAATTGGGCAGACTGGATGCACCGGGCAGACCATTGCTGTTTGGAACCACTGAGCAGTTCCTGAGATGCTTCGGTGTGACAAGCATTGATGATCTGCCGGAAATCAATCCGGTGCAGGTGGAGGAATTCAAGCAGCAGGCCGAAGCGGAAGTACAGCTGCAGTTGGATGTATAAGGCGGAGAAAACGTTTCTTCTTTTTTAGACAGTCACAGCATATATTTTGATAACAGTAATACATGTTGGGATAGTATATGAAGAGAAGAGTAAGAATTGGAATATGGAAGAAAGTCATAGCATGTGTGCTGTGGCTTTTTTTATGTGGACAGATTGTGCCGGTAAATGCAGAAGAGACGGAAGGAGCGAGCGTACCCGAACCCTTAGAAAATATTTCACTGTATGCAACTGCTGCGGTACTCATGGACGCGGATTCAGGGCGGGTTCTTTATGAAAAGAATGGGTTCACTCCTATGGCCATGGCCAGTACCACTAAAATTATGACATGCATCGTGGTACTGGAAAATGCAGTTTTACAGGAAGAAGCAGATGTGTCATCATATGCTTCCGGCATGCCAAAGGTAAAGTTGTATGTTCAAAAAGGTGAAAAGTATACATTAAAGGATCTTTTGCATTCACTGATGCTGGAGTCTCATAACGACAGTGCAGTGATAATTGCTGAGCATATAGGGAAACAGTATCTGCCTGAAGAAGTGAAAAGAAAGAGTGCATCAGATTTTACAATAGAAGAGAGTAAACAGGCGGTAGCAGCTTTTGCAAAGCTGATGAATCAGAAGGCGCAGGAAATTGGTTGTGAAGATACCTGGTTCATAACACCCAATGGTTTGGATGCCACAGAGACCATACATATGCCGGACGGCAGCGATTTGGTAAAGGAACATTCTACGACTGCAGCGGATCTGGCAAAAATTATGTCATATTGTATCAAGGGCTCGCCTGCTGCCGAACAATTTCTTGAAATAACGAGAACTCAGTCCTACAGCTTTGCTGCAAACGGAAGAAGTTTTAACTGCAATAATCACAATGCATTCCTGTCTATGATGGACGGTGCCTTAAGCGGAAAAACAGGATTTACCAATAAAGCAGGATATTGTTATGTGGGATCTCTGAAACGTGATGACCGCACATTTGTAGTGGCACTTCTGGCTTGCGGCTGGCCCAATCATAAGACCTATAAGTGGAGCGATACCAGGGAGTTGATGGAATACGGACTGGATCATTATGAGTATCATTCCTTTTCGGAGGTGCCGATAGATACACAGCGTTTCCAGCCTATTCCTGTGGTAGGAGGATGCACAAAAGTGCTGGGAGAAACAGCTTATACAACGCTGGAAGCTGTGGGGGATGCAGATGGCGGATTACTGCTTCGGGAGGATGAAAAGTTTACTGTGAGATATTCTGTTCAGGAGAGTCTGCAGGCACCGGTGGAGTCGGGGACGGAAGTCGGGTGTGTGGAGTATGTTCTGGGAGATATAGTATATGCGAGAATTCCTGTAATGACAAAGAGTTCTGTAGAGGTGATTGATTTTAAATGGTGTGTGGAACAAATTATAAGCAGATATTTATTGTTTCATATGGAAGAATGATATATTTTTGAAAAAAATTGCAATTCGTGCTATGCGAGTTGCAATTTTTATGTTATAATTTGGTACAAACATTAATCATGGGGGCATTTGCGGATTCGTGTCGAAAAAGTGCGATTAAGCGTTTGCCTGCCTCGAATTAATTCGTTTTATTTTTATTTATTATAAATGGAGGGCTGAAAACATGAGTACTACTTCAAAAGCGAGTCAAAGAATTAATGCTTTACTCGATGACAACAGTTTCGTTGAAATCGGCGCGCTTGTAACAGCAAGAGCTACAGATTTTAACATGAAACCGGGCGAACTTCCTTCTGACGGATGTATTACCGGCTATGGAGTAATCGATGGCAATCCTGTGTATGTATACAGTCAGGATGCTTCCGTTATGAACGGCAGTGTGGGCGAAATGCATGCTAAAAAGATTACCAACCTCTACAATATGGCAGAGAAGACAGGTGCACCCGTAATCGGACTTTTAGATTCCGCCGGACTGAGATTGCAGGAGGCAACAGATGCGCTGAATGCTTTCGGTGAGATCTATATGAAACAGACACTTGCTTCAGGTGTGATTCCCCAGATTACCGCTATCTTCGGTACCTGCGGAGGCGGCCTTGGCCTGTTCCCTACCATGACTGACTTTACATTCATGGCAGAGAAGAATGCTAAATTATTTGTAAACACTCCTAATGCACTGGATGGAAATGAAATCTCCAAGTGTGATTCCTCTTCCGCTGAGTTCCAGGCAAAGGAAAGCGGAATCGTAGATGTTGTAGCTGATGAGGATACCATCCTGGCACAGATCAGAGAACTGGTAAGCATGCTTCCTTCCTGCAATGAAGAGGATGCAAGTTATGTTGAATGTACTGATGATCTGAACAGAGTAAATCCTGAGCTGGCAGGTTGTGTTGGAGATACCTCCATTGCACTGTCCATCATTGCTGATGACAACGATTTCTTTGAATTAAAGAAAGATTACGCTCCTGAGATGGTAACCGGCTTCATCAAGCTGGATGGCATCACTGTTGGTGCAGTTGCTAACCGCAGCGAAGTATGTGATGAAGAAGGCAAAGTGGATAAGAAGCTCGGCGAAGTCCTGACCGTTAAGGGCTGTGAGAAAGCAGCAGATTTCGTAAACTTCTGTGATGCTTTCAATATTCCTGTACTGACATTGACCAACGTTAAGGGTTATGAGGCTACTGTATGCGCTGAGAAGCACATTGCAAAAGCAGCAGCTAAGCTTACATATGCATTTGCTAATGCAACCGTTCCCAAGATCAACGTAGTGATCGGCAAAGCTTACGGCACTGCTTATACTGCTATGAACTCCAAAGCACTTGGTGCTGATGTTGTTATGGCATGGCCTAATGCTGAAATCGGTACTATGGATGCTAAGCTGGCAGCCAAGATCATGTATGAAGGCAAGGGTGCTGACGTAATCAATGAGAAAGCAGCAGAATATGCAGCACTGCAGAATAATGTAGTAAGCGCTGCTAAGAGAGGATATGTGGACATGGTTGTAGAAGCAGCCGATACCAGAAAGTATGTAATCGGCGCTTTGGAGATGTTACTCACAAAGAGTGAAGACCGTCCTGCTAAAAAACACGGAACAGTCTAGAAAGGGTGATTATAAGATGAAGAAATTTTTAGCTTTAATAAGCATGATTACCTGTATCTTTGGATTAACAGCCTGCAGCGGTGATGAACAGTACACAGAGTTCGAGCAGCAGAAGGTAGATTACGCAGAGCAGTATGCAGCGCAGCAGATAGTACCTTTTATGCAGAACTTCATGGATGATGCCAATGCTACTATCTTTGACGAGAGGACCGCAGAAGAAATCGAAACGATTTTTGAAGACAGCTATGCAATGCTGGTAGACGGTTATGCTGTGAAGAGTGGTATCACTTCGTTCCATTCTGCAGTAGATGAAATCGGTCAGATTGTATCTGTTGGTGAAGCAGAGGCAAAAATCGATGATGATCAGATTATCGTACTGGTGCAGGTAGAAGGTGAGAAGAAGAATGCAGAAGCAGAAATCATCGTGAGCAATGACATGTTCATGAAGCTGGAATCTGCAGCTTTGAATCCTATCTCATCCATGAGCGAGCTGATGGTGAAGGCGGCACTTAATACGCTGATCGGTATGGGTACCGTATTCGTTGTGCTGATCCTGATTATTTTTGTTATTTCAGCATTCAGCTTTATCCCTAAGATTCAGGAAAAGTTCAGTAAGAAGGAAGAAAAGAAAGAAACAGCACCGGTACCGGTTCAGGCAGCTCCTGTTGTAGAGGAAGTTGACGAGTCCGATGATCTGGAGCTTGTTGCAGTAATTGCAGCAGCGATCGCTGCGTATGAGGGTGCTGCATCTACAGATGGATTCGTAGTGAGAAGTATCCGCAAAGTAAATAGAAGCAGACGCTAAACTTAAATTTTAATGGAGGAATGAATCATGAAGAATTATACCATTACCGTTAACGGCAACGTATATGATGTAGTAGTAGAAGAAGGCAGCACCGCCGGTGCTCCTGTAGCAGCAAAGGCTCCCGCAGCTCCCAAGGCAGCACCTAAGGCAGCTCCCGCAGCAGCACCTGCAGCAGCTCCCGCAGCTCCTAAGGCAGCCGGTGCAGCAGGCAGCGTAAAGATCGAAGCCGGTGCAGCCGGTAAAGTGTTCAAAGTAGAAGCTAGTGTTGGTCAGGCAGTAAAAGCTGGTGATCCAGTAGTTATTCTGGAAGCTATGAAGATGGAAATTCCTGTAGTAGCTCCTCAGGACGGTACTGTTGCAAGCATTGATGTAGCTGTTGGCGATCCTGTTGAAGCCGGTGCTTTACTTGCTACCTTGAACTAATCCGGTACATAATCCGGGCTGGTACGACTAAACACAGGAGGTCAACAAATGGAATATATCGTTACAACGCTTGACAACCTGATTCATCAGACAGCGTTTTTCAACCTTACCGTTGGAAACTATATCATGATACTGGTTGCATGTGTTTTCCTTTATCTGGCTATCGCCAAGGGGTTTGAGCCGCTTCTTTTGACCCCAATCGCATTTGGTATGCTGTTGGTTAATATCTATCCTGACATCATGCTCAGCGTAGAAGACTCCGCTAACGGAGTAGGCGGCTTACTGTATTACTTCTATCTCTTAGACGAGTGGGCAATCCTTCCGTCCCTGATTTTCATGGGCGTAGGTGCCATGACGGACTTCGGTCCCCTGATTGCAAATCCAAAGAGCTTCCTTCTGGGTGCTGCTGCGCAGTTCGGTATCTTCGCAGCGTACTTCGGAGCTATCTGGCTGGGATTCAACGACAAGGCAGCTGCGGCAATCTCCATTATCGGTGGTGCTGACGGTCCTACTTCTATCTTCCTTGCAGGTAAGCTTGGACAGACAGCTATCTTAGGACCTATCGCAGTGGCAGCATATTCTTATATGTCACTGGTACCTATCATTCAGCCGCCTATCATGAAGCTTCTGACAACTGAAGAAGAGCGAAAGATCAAGATGGGTCAGCTTCGTCCTGTTTCCAAACTGGAGAAGATCCTGTTCCCGATTATCGTTACTATCGTAGTATGTCTGATCCTTCCTACCACTGCTCCTCTGGTAGGTATGCTGATGCTGGGTAACCTGTTCAGAGAATCCGGTGTGGTAAGACAGCTGACAGATACAGCTTCCAATGCATTGATGTACATCGTAGTTATCCTGCTTGGTACTTCCGTAGGCGCTACCACCAGTGCAGAAGCATTCCTGAATATGGATACTATCAAGATCGTTATCCTTGGTCTGATTGCATTCATGTTCGGTACAGCAGCCGGTGTCCTCTTTGGTAAACTGATGTGCTGGGCTACCAAGGGTAAGGTTAACCCTCTGATCGGTTCAGCAGGTGTATCCGCAGTTCCTATGGCTGCACGTGTATCCCAGAAGGTCGGTGCTGAAGCAGATCCTACCAACTTCCTGCTGATGCATGCTATGGGACCTAACGTAGCCGGTGTTATCGGAACCGCCGTAGCCGCCGGTACCTTCATGGCCATCTTTGGAGTATTTTAAATTTTGTTGCGATGTCAGATGGCTACAACAGTTCCGCATTGAGCTAACAAGCATTCTTATTCAGACACGCTTTCGCTCGGTTAAACACGTAGCGGTACTAGGGCTGCAAAGTACGCAGCCCAAGGACCGACGTGTTTAAACGGTCTTCATAAGAACGCTTGTCATCTCAATGCTGGACTAATGCAGAATCTGAATCGAACAAAATTTATGTCGGTATATTAATTCAGAATGAGCGGCAGACTTTGCTGTATAAAAGCTTTAACCTGAAGAGTATATACTTATATAGCTTTGTTTGAAATTATTTAGTGATATTTTATTGCCTGACTTGCGGATATAGAGGGATTTTTGGGGTGAGGGGCTTTTGAAAAAGTTCCTCTGCGCTGCGGAGATGAGACCGTGGCTTGTGTGCCCCACGCTTATGGGGCACACAAGCCGCCCTATCGGGCTCATAGAAGCGACCGGCGCAACGGAACTTTTTCGGAAGCCCCTCACCCCGAAAATCCCGACTATATGTGCAAGTCCAGGCCAAAAAAATAGGAGGAAATTATGTCAGAACAAGTAAAAAAGCCGATTAAGATTACGGAAACTATATTGCGTGACGCTCACCAGTCTCTGATTGCTACCAGAATGCCTACCAGCCTTATGCTTCCTATCGTTGATAAGATGGATCAGGTTGGTTATCATTCCGTAGAGTGCTGGGGCGGCGCTACATTTGATGCTTCCCTTCGTTTCCTGAAGGAAGATCCCTGGGACAGATTGAGAAAGCTGCGTGACGGTTTCAAGAACACCAAGCTGCAGATGTTGTTCCGTGGACAGAATATTCTTGGTTACAGACCTTATGCAGATGATGTTGTTGAGTACTTTGTACAGAAGTCCATCTCCAATGGTATTGATATCATTCGTATTTTTGACTGTCTCAATGACCTTCGTAACTTGCAGGCAGCTGTTGATGCTACCAATAAGTTTAAGGTACAGGAAGGCAGAGGTCATGCACAGGTTGCTCTGTCTTATACTCTGGGTGATGCTTATACTCTGGAGTACTGGATGAATACTGCTAAGAAGATTGAAGAGATGGGTGCAGACTCTATCTGTATCAAGGATATGGCAGGTCTGCTGGTTCCTTATAAGGCAACCGAGCTGATTACTGCTATGAAGAGCGCAACCAAGCTGCCTATTCAGTTGCATACCCACTACACCTCCGGTGTGGCAAGTATGACTTACTTAAAGGCTGTAGAAGCAGGTGTTGATGTTATCGATACCGCTATGA
>JAFTVH010000186.1 GCA_017465845.1 Lachnospiraceae bacterium
CGGGTCTTCGACAGTTTGACACCTTAAAAATTTAATCAAAAACATCTGTAAGCCGCATAAACAGCGGCTTTTTTCATGTTTTTCTTTGTCAAATTTTCAAAAATTTTTGTTGTATGTGTTGTATGGTGTTGTGTTTTGTGCTATAATAGTATTATGAAACTATGGTATGACAGAAAATCAAAAGATCCCACTTACTTTGTCCAGAAGGGCTATCGTAATGGGAAGAAAACCACAACTAAAAATATCGCTCGGATCGGAAAGCATTCCGAACTCCTTCTGATCACAGATGATCCTCTGGCTTATGCCAGGGAACAGGTTGACAGATATAATGAGGAAGAAAAAAACGGCAAGGTCTCTATGGAGGTAAAGATTGATTTTAATGAAAAGATTAAGATCAGTAATGACCTTGTTTCTTCAAGCACTAACCTGAATATCGGCTACCTTTTTCTGCAGAAGCTCTACCATGATCTGGAAATCGGTTCCTTTTTCCGCAGCATTACCGCAGGTTCCAGGATCACCTTTGATCCGAACCTTGTGAACCGCTTCCTTACTTTTGCCAGGATCCTGGAACCGGATTCTAAACTCGGTACTTACGATCATCTGGAACATTACTATGAAAAACCGGATTTTGATTACGTCCATATCCTGCGCACCATGGATATCCTGCAGGATCACTACGAGGATTACATCAGCTGGCTTTTTGAAAAGAGTAATTCAATCGTGAAAAGGAATACTTCCGTCTGCTACTATGACTGTACCAACTATTACTTTGAAATCGAGTCCCAGGATGAAGATTATATCGATGAAGTGACCGGAGAGATCATAAAAGGACTTCGCAAATACGGTCCTTCCAAACAGCACCAGCCTGCGCCGCTTGTCGAAATGGGACTCTTTATGGATGCTGACGGAATCCCTCTCTCCATGTGCATCACTTCTGGTTCCGACAACGAGCAGACTACGGCCATTCCACTTGAGCAACAGCTCACTAAAATGTTCAGGGGGCGGAAGTTCATATACTGTGCTGATGCCGGTCTTGGTTCTCTGAACATACGCAACTTCAATTCCATGGGGGGACGGGCATTTATCGTTACACAGTCCATCAAACAGATGTCTGATACCTTGAAAGAAGCCGTCTTTAATGATCATGAGTACAAACTGCTGTCCTCTGATGAACCGATATCTGTTGCTGCTTTGAAGAACTTTGATAAAAATGATCCTGACAAGCTGGAACTTTACAATGATAAAGCATACAAGATCCTGCAGGCCGACAAAGCTTATGATCTTGGATTTTTTGAAGAAAAGATCTGCCGGGATGGCAGAAAGCGTAAAGTAAAAGCCACCGCAGCGGTCCCTCAAAAGATCATTGTTACTTTTTCAAGGAAAATGATGGAATACCAGAGAACCATCCGCAACCGACAGATAGAACGGGCAAAAAAAATGCTGAAGAACCTGGATCCTGATACTTACAAAAAGGGGCCACATGATGTGACCCGCTTCATCAAACGGACTTCTTCCGCTGCATCAGGAGAAAAGGTTACCGATTCTTACGAAATAGACCAGTCTGTTATTGATGCAGAAGAAAAATATGACGGCTACTACGCTGTGGCAACCAATCTGGATGATCCTGCCAAAGAGATCATCCGGATCAGTTCACAGAGATACCGTATCGAAGACTGTTTTCGGGTAATGAAGAGTAATTTCTCTGCCAGACCGGTCTATCACCAGAAACGCAAACGGATAATCGCACATTTTATGATCTGTTTTACGGCACTTCTGATCTACAGACTGCTGGAAAAGAAGCTTGACCAGCAGGGAATACACTTCACCGTGGAAAATATCGTGGAAACTCTAAGGAATATGGAAGTTGATAATCTGGAAGATATGTGCTTTAAGTCAACTTACACCTGTTCCCAAGTGTGTACAGCACTAAATGCAGCGTTTGACCTTGGGCTGGATAAAAAATACTATCAGCCAAAAGAACTGAATAAAAAAATCAAAAAAATTTTGGAATAGAGATTCCATACAACATTTTCAAAATATCAAAAGAGGCGACAAACCTTGATTTTACGCGGTTTGTCGCCTTTAATCACTCTTCAAACTGTCGAAAACGGGATTTAACAATAATTATAGTCATTTTTTCTTATTATTGGAATGGTTTTAATTTTATAGTTTTGTGTAAATTATTTCACTTTTATCTTGCTTCATCAAGTTTAAATTTAGTATAATAATTTTAAGCAATGCACCTCAATCATTTCGTTAAACATGAAAGGCGATTATCATGCAAATACAAGAAGATTCTCAGGAAGCTTATACTTATAACTTTATCTCAGGAAGTCCAATAACCACTTTTTCTGCCGGATTAACTTTTCCTACCGGTCCCTTCGAGTATTACCGTAAGGTTTCCGACTGTTATGGATTTGAGTATGTGTATGAAGGAAAAATGATTATTTATCAGGATAATCAGGAATTTACTGTAGAAGAAGGAGATTTCTTTATATTGCATCCCGGAAAAGCTCATCATTATTTTTCAGACAGCAAGCATCCATGTAAAAAAATCTGGTTTTCAGTCGATATAAACTTAGATTTTATTTCTCACTTGATGTCAGACTACAAGTTAACTTCTGCCAAAATTATTAAGGGAGTTAATTCACCTATGCATATGGAAGAAATTCTGAATCTCGCCAGGCACCATCCTGTGGGACTAAAGCGCAGTCTGGAATTTACTATCCACCAGCAAATCGCTGAACTGAGTGACCATTACTACAATACCACCAACCACGAAGAGATTCCCATTGCCGAGCAAATTCAATATTATTTTAACGACCACATCCATGAGAGCATTACCCTTGATGAACTTTGTGATTATGCCGGTTTGGGAAAAACGCGGCTGATTGCGATTTTTAAGCAAGTATATGGCGTAACACCAATGTCATATTTTATGAATATGAAAATAGAATTCGCCAAATCAGCCTTGAAACAAAGCACACTCCCTATTTCTGATATTTCATACCAATATGGATTTTACGATTCACAGTATTTTTCCAAAGTATTCAAGAAATATACAGGAATGTCACCAATGGAATACAGGAGAAAATTGAGACAATGAAGAAATCCATTTGAAAGAAGTGCTGCACCATATCATTGATGCAGCACTAAAAAAGCAGTTATTTAACTATACTTTCTGTAATTGATTGCTGCCTGTTTTTACATATCAGGATTCATTTTCTCCACGAACTCTTCCAGACTATCAACCTTCGCAGCAAGCTTATGCCATTTCTTCAACACTGAAGCGCTTCTTTCCTTTTCCAGACGTTCTCTTATATCATCCGGAACAGTACCGTACTCTTCCAGTAATTCCAAAATCGATTCTACTTTTGCATCCAGCCTCTCATAATAAATGATTTCCTCAAATTTCATATATTCCACCTTTGCCTCGGGACTTACTTTTACCTGACTCACGTAATCGTGAATCTCCCTGGTCACATCATCGCTGATATTATCTTTATTGCTGTTACGCATATATTTTAGCACATTTTTGATATCCTTGCAACCTCCCAGTTCGCCTTTTGTATAAAAATAGACGAACTGCAGGCCATCTTCATAATCAAGTTCCGGCAATTCCTTACACTGATTCCTAAAAGTATACATCATGTGGTTTTTACCAAAAGGATCATAATCTGTAATAGAAATCATATACAAATTCGGCAGCCTGGAGAAATCTTTTTCTCCACTCTCCAAATGCCGTCCATCAATTTTTGCCTGATAAAAACGATTACGTTTCGGCAGGTGGCAGTCATTCTTCAGATGAGGCTCAATATCATATACGTTCAATACTCTTTCTACTGACAAATTTTCCTGCTCATCTTCTCCTGCTTCCTCTTCTTTTTCCTCTATGATTTCTTCCACCTCAACATCCATTCGGATGCCTCTTTTCCCCGGTTCGTCAGGAAAAAGAGAGCGCTGAGCCACAATCTTTATCCTTCCAATCTTTTTCTGTAACAGCACCGACAGGAGCCTGCGGCAGAACGCTTCTCCTACTTTCTTATTGCTTGCCACAGCATTCATCAGAAAATCATCCATAATATCCATATCTTCCAGTTTTTTCTTAGTAATACTCATCCTTCCTCCATTTCCGGCAAACCGAAAAAAGGGTAGACTTTCCCCGGCTTGCCTATATTTAGTTAATCATTCAGTGAAAATAGCGGCGAAATACCGGGATTGGCTTACACAGTATAAATACTGTAACCATCAATAGATTTTCACTTGAAATATAAATCTGCGCACTATTTATATTTACGAAATCAGACATTTATTTCTGAAATCAATATACCAGTAAACTGATATATCTTTTATAGCACAATTATAAAACCGGTGCAAGATTTTTCTCTAAATTTGAATGTAGAAATTTTTGATCAAAAAGATGAAAAACCTCGAAAAACAGCACACATTCTTTTTCAGGAAGTACCATTTTTCAAGGCTTTTCGTCATTTTATCCTTATTAGGCATTTTGCACAAAAGCCTTTTTTATCCCTTAAGCTTCCGGCTCCAAAAGCGCCTTCTCATAGCTTTCCAGAATAATCTTCTGGATATTTTCTCTTGTAGAAGAATTGATAGGATGTGCAATATCCCTGTATTCCCCATCAGTAGCCTTCTTACTGGGCATGGCGATGAATAACCCCTTCTCGCCTTCAATGACCTTGATGTCATGAACTACAAACTCATCATCCAGTGTGATTGATACAATTGCTTTCATTTTGCCTTCTTTGGTGATTTTGCGAACACGAACGTCTGTTATCTGCATTGTGTTTCCCCCTTGGTGTATATAGTTTTTGTGTATTATAGTTCAGCCATAGCCCGTATGACGGGCGAATCATGCTTGCATGAATGAGCACGTTGTACGGGCTATGAGCAGCGCGCCTGTTCATGAGGAAAAGTAGCTGCAAAGCAGCGGAAAGCGCCGCAGGCTGCGACCAAAAGCATCTTCGATGCTTTGCGAATGGCGCGGGCTGAACTTATGGGTTGTTCTGTGGCTGACGTGTGAACTGTTAACTACATTACATATCTTTCATTGCGCTCTACCACGATTCTGATGTCATCTTCTCCTACATAGCGGGAATTTGCCTGTATCGTGCCGTGGCTCTCCACAATGCAGTTCTCAATATAAGTATTGTCGCCGATATATACATCATTCAAAATGATAGAATTTTTAATCACACAGTTGTTGCCTATGTAGCTCTTCTTAAATACTACGGAATTCTCAACGGTGCCGTTTACGATGCAGCCGCTGGAGATCAGGCTGTTCCTGATCCAGGATCCCGGATTGTACTTCGCCGGCGGCAAATCATCTACTTTAGAGTAGATATCCGGATACTGCTTAAAGAAATAGTTTCGCACTTCCGGCTTCAGGAAATCCATATTGGTGTTATAATAGTCTGAAACAGATGCGATATTCCTCCAGTAATCCTGTATCTTGTAGCCATAGATACGCTTCAGATCCTTATACCGAACCAAAATATCTCTCACGAAATCATATCTGTCTTCTTCCGCACATTTTTCAATCATCTCTATAAGCTGACGGCGGCGGATTACATAGATACCGCAGGAAATCGTACTCATTTTGGCCTGGATAGGCTTCTCCTCAAATTGTTCGATGCGGCAGTCTTCATTCATGCGAAGCGTTCCGTACCTCTCCACGCCCATACCCGGTTCCATGTCACGGCAGACTACCGTGATGTCAGCCTTCTTCTGAATATGGTATTCCAGCACCTTCCCGAAATCTATCTTGTAGACGCCGTCACCTGATGCAATTACCACGTACGGCTCGTGGCTGTTCTTTAAAAAAGAAAGGTTCTGAGCGATGGCATCTGCCGTTCCTCTGTACCAGTTGCTGTTATCCGCTGTAACAGCAGGTGTAAATACGAACAAACCTCCCTGCTTACGTCCGAAATCCCACCATTTGGAAGAACTTAAGTGCTCATTTATGCTTCTGGCATTATACTGGGTAAATACTGCTACCTTCTTAATATGGGAATTGGACATATTGCTCAACGTAAAGTCAATGCTGCGGTAGCTGCCGGCGATTGGCATGGCACAGATTGCTCTCTTCTGTGACAGTTCTTTCATCCTGTGGTTATTACCGCCTGCTAAAATAATTCCAATTGCTCTCACTACTGTTCACCTGCCTTAATCAATGTTCTGCCGCCTGCAAGATAGGAATTCTCGTAATCAGCAGCTGTAGTAACTCCGGATATTACGGCATTCTTACCGACACATACACCGTCCGGAATGATACTCTTCTCTCCAACGGTGACGATACCGCTGTTATAGATATGGGGAGCTGTCTCATTCGGGACTTCCTCTCCCACACCCAGCTTCACATTATTACCGATTGTTACATTCTCTGCAATAATTGCCTTATTCAGTTCACATCCATCACCGATTACTGTCTGGTTCATAATGATGGAATCACGGACTACCGTGCCTTTGCCAATCGTGACACCGCAGCCGATTACGGAATTGTACACCTCCCCGTAAACATCCGATCCTTCTCCGATGATACATCTCTCTACCTTGCTGGAATCAGCAAAATACTGTGGCGGAAGAATCTCACTCTTGGTGTAGATCTTCCAGTATTCTTCGTACAGATTGAAAACCGGTACGATATCAATCAATTCCATATTGGCTTCCCAGTAAGAACTCAAAGTACCTACATCCTTCCAATAGCCGTGGAATTCATACGCATACAAGGGTGCCCCCTTTTGGTGGCAGTACGGAATCACATGTTTGCCGAAATCCAGCGCAGGCTGATCAGCCATGGTAATCAACGCTTCCTTTAGTGTCTTCCAATTAAATATGTAGATACCCATGCTCGCCAGATTGCTTCTGGGATGCTCCGGCTTCTCTTCAAACTCTGTAATCCTATGGTCCTCATCCGTAATCATAATGCCGAAACGACTTGCCTCCTCCATGGGTACCGGCATAACGGCTATGGTCACCTCGGCTCCTTTTTCCTTATGGAAATCCAGCATTACTTCATAATCCATCTTGTAAATGTGATCTCCCGAGAGAATCAACACATATTCCGGATTGAAGCTTTCCATATACTCAATGTTCTGATAAATTGCATTCGCTGTGCCTGTGTACCACTCACTGTTGGTACTCTTCTCGTAGGGTGGCAGAACAGTCACTCCTCCAATGTTGCGGTCTAAGTCCCAAGGAATACCGATTCCGATATGTGTATTCAGCCTCAGGGGCTGATACTGCGTCAGTACACCAACTGTATCCACTCCGGAATTGATACAGTTGGACAAAGGAAAATCGATGATACGATATTTTCCTCCGAATGCAACAGCAGGCTTGGCAACCTTGGACGTCAGAACGCCCAGACGGCTTCCCTGACCACCTGCCAACAACATGGCAATCATTTCTTTTCTAATCATGTCCTCACCTCAATCTAGCCTTTTACCTTTTACGGTATATTCATTATAGCACATTAATAGTAGAAAGTGAATATAAATTACTAAAAAAAAGAGGCGTTTTGCTTTTTTTATATTCAAAATACACAGAATCCATACATAATACGACACTTTTTTATCTATTTCTTACATCAAAAAATTTTCTTCCCGCGAAGAATTTTAGACAGATTTAACATTTTATAATTTCTATTGTTTTTTGGTCGCCGAATGTATATAATTAATGTGAAAACAATAAATTCATGCAACAATTCATACTCGCAATATACATGCGAGTTCGTCTGAGTTGTTATGTTAATAAAAAATATAAGGAAGTGTCATTATGTACAAAATAGATTTTAACCATCCTGCATCCATCTATTTCGTAGGAATCGGCGGCATCAGCATGAGCGGTCTGGCCGAGATTTTGAATCAGGCCGGTTTCAAGGTATCCGGTTCCGATGCAAAAGAAAGTGCCATCACTCAGATGTTGGAAGCGCAGGGAATCCGGGTATTCTACGGACAACGTTCAGAAAATATCACCACTGACATCGACTGCGCCGTTTTCACCAGCGCCATTCATCCGGACAATCCGGAATATCAGGCAGTTATGCAGCTCGGCATCCCCCATCTGACAAGAGCTGAGCTTTTGGGACAAATCATGAAAAATTACGATACCCCCATTGCTGTCAGCGGTACCCACGGCAAGACTACCACTACCTCCATGATCAGTGAAATTCTGCTCCACGGCAATACTGACCCTACCCTGTCCATCGGCGGTATCTTAAAGACCATCGGCGGCAATATCCGCGTTGGGCGCTCCGGCTATTTCGTGACGGAAGCCTGTGAATATACCAACAGCTTCTTAAGCTTTTTCCCGAAAATCGGAATTATCCTTAATATAGAAGAAGACCATCTGGACTTTTTTAAAGATCTGGCAGATATCAGAAGCTCCTTTAGAAAGTTTTCCGAACTTCTGCCTGAGGATGGCTGTCTGATCATTAACGGTGACATTGAAAATTATGAAGAGATCACCGCAGGGCTCCCCTGTCGTGTCATCACCTACGGTTCTTCTGCGCGTAACGATTATCATCCCGTGGAAATCACCCATGATGAACAGGCTCATGCCACTTTCCGCCTTCAAGGTCCACAGGGCGTGGAACGTACTTTCGCACTGAAAGTACCGGGAGACCATAACGTAAGCAATGCTATGGCTGCCATCGCGCTGGCAGACCTTCTTCACATTGACTCGGAAGTGACGAAGGCTGCTCTTCTGGATTTCACAGGTACGGACCGTCGTTTCGAATATAAGGGGACCGTTGCCGGTGTCACCGTGGTGGATGATTATGCCCATCATCCTACAGAGATCAGAGCCACCCTGGAAGCTACCCGCAATTATCCCCACAAGACGCTTTGGTGTGTTTTCCAGCCTCATACTTATACCAGAACAAAAGCATTCCTTAAGGACTTTGCACAGGCCTTATGTCTGGCTGACCGCATCGTTCTGGCTGACATCTATGCTGCCAGAGAGACGGATACATTAGGCATCAGCTCCCGGACGCTGCAGGCTGAGATTGAAAAACTGGGGCACGAATGCTTCTTTTTCCCAACTTTTGATGAAATTGAAAAATTTCTTCTGGAAAATTGCACAACCGGAGATTTGTTGATAACTATGGGTGCCGGGGATGTGCTTAAAATCGGGGAAAATCTGCTTGGAATTTAATTATCCACATTATCCACAGCCGAAAGGTGGAGTTCCTCTCAAAGCGGCTGTGGATTTTCCTTCCGGAAATGTGGAAATCTTTTGAGCCGTGAAATACCGGTCCGGCATCTGGAAAATAAAGCATCTCAGGGCTGTCCCCTGCGTATCCATCCACATTATCCACATTATCCACAAATTTGTGCAAACCCAGTGTTTATCAGTATTTCCAGCACTTTGACTATTTTCTTTTTACATAGGGTATGCTATACTCGCACCATAGATGATGCATTTAAGCGTGCGTCGTCTAAGTAACAAAGGAAAGGGATGTGTTACCATGGCACGTTTGATGATTTACAAGGATGCTCACGTGGATACCACCGTTGTGCCCAACAGTTTCATAGATGAATATATGAAGGAAGCCAACGCTACCCAGGTGAAAGTGTATCTTTATCTGCTTCGTATGCTGAATGCCAACCAGGCTATCAGTGTGTCCGATATTGCGGACCAGTTCAACGATACGGAGAAGGATGTTCTGCGTGCTTTGAAATATTGGGAGGGCAAGCAGCTGCTGGATCTGGATTATGATGAGAAGAATAATCTTACAGGAATCCATCTGCTGGATCTTACCAGGACCGAGGAGCCGGTTATGTCTCCCCGTGTGTCTCTGAGCTCAGATCTGCCCACTACGCAGCCCTTTCAGGCTATGCCTTCTGCGGCCCCGGTATCCGTCTGCCCTCCCCCTTCCATGCAGACACCCCGGGCGCAGGACGGTCAGCCAACTTTGACCAAGCCTGATACTTATACCAAGCCGGATTATACCTTGCAGGAGCTTCGCGCTTTTAAGGATCAGGAAGAGACTGCTCAGCTGCTTTTCATCGCGCAGTCTTATCTTGGCAAACCTTTGACTCCTTCCGAGATCAAGTCCATTCTTTTTATGATGGATGTACTGCATTTTTCAGAGGATCTGGTAGATTATCTGATCCAGTACTGTGTCGATCGCGGCAAGAAGGATTTCAAATATATTGAAAAAGTAGCTATCAGCTGGGCAGAACAGGGTATCACGACTCCCAAGCAGGCTCAGAAGCAGGCATGTAAGTATGATAAGAATGTATATGCTATCATGAACCAGCTTGGCAAGAATGGCTCTCCTACCGCCAAGGAGCTGGAGTACATCACCCGCTGGACCAATGAGTACGGTTTCAGCAATGATATCATTTTCGAGGCCTGTGAGCGCACTGTTCTTGCAACGGACAAGCATCGCTTCGAATATGCTGACAGCATCTTGAGCAGCTGGAAGAAGGAGGATGTTCATCGCAAATCTGACATCATCAGAATCGATGAGACTTTCCAGGCAAGACGCCGCAATGCAGTGAAGACTGTCACTACCAATAAATTTACACAGTTCAAACAGAACGATTACGATTTTGACCAGTTGGAACAGGAACTTCTCAGCAACTAATGCTACAGTTCACATGTGAACCACCTTCAGACATAAAGGAGAATTAATGTGGCACTGACCAATCAGCAATTCGAATCTATTATGAGAGGCTACGAGCTTACCCAGAACAGGAATCGTCGTCTGCTCGAAGAGCGGGAAACAGAGGTCTACCGCAACATACCGGAATATCAGAAACTGGTGGAATCCACCGGTTCTCTGGCTAAAGCCTGCGCAAAGAAGCTGTTAGACGGCGATGAGCAGGCTCTTGTCGTGCTTAAAAATGAATTGGCAGAGCTCTCATCTCAAAAGAAGAAGCTGCTTATAAAACACGGTTATCAGGCGGATTATCTTGACCCTATTTATTCCTGTGCACTGTGCTGCGATACAGGATATGTGTCAGGTCATGACGGGTCCCCACAGGAGAAGTGTCGATGCTTTCGCCAAAAGGAGATATCTCTTCTCTATGAACAGTCCAACATCCAGAAGATCATCGAGAAAGAGAACTTTTCCACCCTCTCTTTTGACTATTACGAGGGAGAAGACCGCAGAAGATTCCAGGAAGCTGTAAGAATTAGCTTAGATTTTGTACAAAACTTCGAACAAGACTACCAAAATTTATTTTTTTATGGTACAGTAGGAACTGGAAAGAGTTTTTTGTCTGGATGTATCGCCAGAGAACTTCTTCAGGCCGGTCATTCGGTCATCTATTTCAGTGCCTCCGGGCTGTTTGATACTCTTGCACGTTATTCTTTCGATGCAAAAAATAAAGAAACTCTTTACAATTTTTATAAAGACCTTTACAATTGTGATTTGGTGATAATAGATGACCTGGGAACAGAAGTGACCAATTCCTTCGTTACCTCCCAGCTTTTCGGATGTCTGAATGAACGCATCCTTCGCAGAAAGGCCACTATCATCTCCACCAACCTGAATCTGGAAGAGCTGCGGGACAGATATTCCGACAGAATCTTTTCCCGGATTACCAGTAATTTTACTATATGCAAATTGTCCGGACCGGACATCCGTATTTATAAAAAAAGAATGCGCAAATAACACCCAGCAGAAAGTGAGGATTGCCCCATGCCAACCCGTGAAGAAAAGCGTAACTTAGAGACCATTCCAGTAGGTTCCCTCGGAATCATCGCCCTGGAGAGCTGTCAGCCTCTCAGCAAGAAGATCGATCAGTATCTTGTAAAGTGGAGAACAGAGCGTGAGAATGAACACAAGGACTCTCTTGCATTTGCAGGATATCAGAGACCTTCTTATCTGTTAAGCACCAAAGTGCCGCGTTTTGGTTCCGGAGAAGCCAAAGGTGTTATCAATGAATCTGTCCGCGGTACTGACCTGTACCTGCTGGTAGACGTATGCAACTACAGTCTGACCTACTCTCTCTGCGGTCACGAGAACCATATGTCTCCCGATGACCATTATCAGGATTTAAAAAGAATCATCGCTGCTGTAGGCGGTAAAGCAAGAAGAATCACGGTTATCATGCCTTTCCTGTATGAGAGCCGTCAGCATAAGAGAACCTCCCGTGAATCTCTGGACTGTGCACTGGCTCTTCAGGAGCTTGTCCGCATGGGTGTAGACAATATCATTACTTTCGATGCACATGACCCAAGGGTTCAGAACGCGATTCCTCTTAACGGTTTTGAAACCGTACAGCCTGCTTACCAGTTCATCAAAGGACTGCTTCGCAATGTAGAGGGACTGCAGATCGACTCAGATCACATGATGGTCATCAGCCCAGATGAGGGCGGAATGAGTCGTGCTATCTATATTGCCAACGTATTAGGTCTGGATATGGGTATGTTCTATAAGAGACGTGACTACACCAGAGTCGTAAACGGTCGTAACCCTATCGTAGCTCATGAGTTCCTTGGTTCCAGCGTGGAAGGCAAAGATATGATCATCATCGATGATATGATTTCCTCCGGTGAAAGCGTACTGGAAGTAGCTGCTGCATTAAAACAGCGCAAGGCTAACAGAATCTTCGTATTCTCTACCTTCGGTCTGTTCACCAACGGACTGGACAAGTTCGATAATGCATACGAACAGGGCATCATCGACAAGGTTCTGACCACTAACCTGATTTACCAGACACCGGAACTTCTGAAGAGAGATTGGTATATCACCTGTGACATGAGTAAGTATATTGCTTATATCATCGATACCTTGAACCATGATTCCTCTATCAGCGACCTGCTGAATCCGAATGAGAGAATACAGAATATTGTGACACGTTATAAGAACGGGGAACTGTAAGATTATATGACAACTTTTAAGGCCGGCGCTCAAGCGCCGGCCTGCTATCTGTCAGCCTCCCTTCAAAGTCATTTCAATGTCAACTTCAATGTCACTTCAATCAAACTTCAATTTACTTTGAAGTAGTACCTATTATGTTCAAGTTTTTATAGCTGATACCTCCTCCACCATTTCTCGATTTTTCACACAAAACCCCCGCTTCACACACTTGAAGCGAGGGTCTTACTTGATTCTGTTAAATTTCGGAAAGGGACTTATCCACTGGTAGAACGTACTCCCGAGGATCTTCGCGGTCTTATGCTCAGGGCTCTGATAGTTGGAATTCTGCTGGCATCTCCATTGTTATATCCAGAGTTTTCTTTAAGAAGGATGCAGTTACATAACAGTGATAACGCTAATGCAGTGGAGACTGTAATCATCTCTACCCTGCTTTCAGTAGTCACTATTCCGCTTATTGTGCAGTTGACCGGAATATTGTGGTAATTAGTCCCCCTCTATTCAATCAGAGAGTAGAGGGGGACTAACCATATCCTTTTCATCCTCCGCTTAAAGTATTGACAATGTTTCACTTTTCGTTTATAAATTAGTTATAAAATACAAAATTTTGCGGAGTAATGAAGATATGAATAGAATAAAACAAACTTCATCACAACAACGTTCCTTACAACAAAATCCCTCTCACAGATGGAATGTCAGATATCTGGCACTCGTTGGGCTGATGGCAGCCGTTATTGGTGTGTTCGGAC
>JAFTVH010000187.1 GCA_017465845.1 Lachnospiraceae bacterium
CGGGTGAAATCAAATGCGCCTGACGGCGCGCTTGATTTCCTTCCGACAAGCTACATTATCACCACATTTTACTGAAATGTCATGTGTTTCTTAATAATTCCTTTTAAGAAATTTATGGTAAATATCAACATTATCTCTTGGGATCGGGATTGCCGCCAGTTGCTCCAATAATTCCTTCTGCTCATTCATTGTCAGCCGGTCGATTCGGGTGTGGTGGATGGTTACTGAATAAGTTACTGTTCCGTCGCTTTCTGTTGTTCTGGTCATGGTGACTCCGCTGTTGGGGTAGCCTATGTTTTCCAGGTATGTGCGCAGTTCTTTCACGTATTCTTTTTCTTGTTCTCTATAGTAATTTTCCTGTTCCTGCTTTGTGATTTCACTTTTGCTGGCAACGGTTATGCCGATGCCAAGCGCTGATATTATAGCTATGATCACTGTCATCATTACAACGAATCCTGCTCTTTTTAAATCTGCTCTCATAATGGTCTCCTTTCCGGTATCTTCCGGTTTACCTCTTTCCTGATTTTCTGTAACTGTTCAGATACATCTTTGCGAATGGCGCATCTGAACTATTACTATTTCATGAAAACTAAAGTGCTGTTACATTTTCTATTATATGGAAATAATGTACAATAAAACGGACTTATAATTTAATTTTTCTTTAAGGTTCATTTCATGGTAAAAGATAAATATTTTCACAATACCGATATATTTTCCGTTCAGTTCATACTTGTCGCTTTTTATCTATCATTTGTTATTTTATGCATAGTTTAATACAAACATAAAATTTCATACAATATTAATGCGGAGGTGGAAAAAAATGGAAATCAAAACAAACAAATCTGACATAAACACCCTTTCCTTTGATAATCGGCGCAAATATATCGAACTGGGATATAATGTTGCATATTATCGCAAACATCTTGGTCTTACTCAGGAACAGCTTGCAGAAAAAGTGGGTGTCAGCCGTCAACATATCGGCGCTATCGAAGCTCCGAATATCTTGCGCCCCATTTCACTGGAGCTCCTGTTCAATATCTCCACAGTTTTGGAAGTGGAACCATCAAAGTTGATTACCTTCCGCGATTGATGGTAGTCAGTGCATAATAAATACCCGGTCGGTACAGGCCGGGTACTTATTTGGTATCATTCTTATACCTTAGTTACCTTAAGTTGCAAAAAGGCACCAAAATCCTTTATAAAAGATTTTGACGCCTATAATAAACTATTCCTCTGCCGGGCAGATTTCCAGAATACGTGCCATCTTTTCCTCAGGCATTGTCACCCGGATGACTCCCTTTTGCACATCCCAATCTGCTTTACACACCTGATCCTGCGCCGGGAATGCAACCTTTACCCGAATTACTTTTCCCTGATACTCAGGCATAGGCAGTTCACAGGTATCTTTACCTTTCAATCTCCACACTGCCAGAACCTGCTTATCCTTAAAATCAAGACCAAGGCTCATCCAGTCATCGCCATCATTGGCCAATCCCAGTGGCCAAAAGGGAAGCGCTTTCGGAATCTCTGAACGAATTTTTCTGTAGTAAGCAAACTCTTCTCGAACAATATCCTTTTTATCCTCCGCCAGAACCTCCATATTTCCGCTCTGATGAATACGCATCAGGCAGGAATTGACGCAGTTGAATATGGTCTGCTCTCTGGTAGAGTCAGATAAAGGATAAGACCAGATTGCCGCCTGCTCCGGCGTTACCCCGGAAGGAGCATTGGCTGCAATGGATGCATAATTCAGGTAACTGGTCTGATCACTGGTGGACTGGATACTATGACGGGACAACATAGCATAGTCCATGCGCATACCGCCGCTGCTGCAGTTTTCAATCACCAGATCCGGATAAGCCTCAAAGATTTCATCCAGCCACATAAGATATGCTCTGTTGTGTTCCAAAAGACCATCTCCGCAGCTGTCAGCCTGATAATCCGTTCCGATAAAGGCATTGCAGTTATAGTCGATTTTGAAGTAGCCGATTCCGTACTCTTTGATCAGACGATCCACTACACCACGGGTATATGCCCGAACCTCAGGATTGCGGAAATCCAGCTGATACCGGTCTCTGTCCACTGCTGTCTTACCGTGACGTTCAAAGAACCAGCCTCGCTCCACCTTAGAAGCCATTTCACACTGTGTTCCCATAAACTCGATTTCCAGCCAAATACCGGGAATCATTCCTTTACTGTGGATATAATCAGTTACTTCTTTCAGCCCTTTGGGGAACCTCACTTTAGATGGATTCCACTCTCCAACCCTCGGCCACCATGATTCATCTGTGTACCATCCGGCATCAATACAGTAAAACTCACAACCGATAGCAGCTGCAGCATCGATTACGGGCAGCTCTTTTTCGGTAGTTGGATTTGCCCAGAGGCAGTTCATATAATCATTAAAAATAATGGGCAACTTCTCATTATCTTTATTTTTTCTGCGAATCTGACGGCGATATTTTGTCAAGGCTCTAAATGCTTCGTTTTCACCACCTTTTACCATACCTACTGCTGCAGGCACTGTTTCAAATGTCTCGCCAGGTTTCAGCACTTTCCACCAGTGATGATCCACTTCATTGGGACCGGTGATTACCAGGTTCAGTTTTCCGTGATTTTGCAAGAGTTCCCAGTTCCAGCCGCCATTGTGCTCAATCTGCCAGAATTCCATGGTGCCTTTTGTCACATTTCTCATACATGCAAGAGGCAGGTATTCTCCCGAAGACCAGGAACCTATATTACGTATCTGGATTCGTTTGTGAGAGGAACCTGAACCATTAAAAATATGACACCCCAGCTGGTTTATGGGATTCTCTTTCCACTGAAGCTCCTGCTGCCAGGAATTATGCGGAATCAGCATACGGATATCTTCCTTCTTATCATCTGCGATCATGGGATGTACAAAGGTAGTAACCGATTCCAGTCCCAACTCCTCACAGCCTTCATTTTTCAGGATGTTGCGGCAGCGCACCACCGGAATCCCGTCATAGAACTGATATACCATGGTTCCCGCTAGTCCGGTCTTTTCATCTTTTGTTTGAATCTTGAGGACTCTTCCCTGCGTATTGCATTCGTCCGTATGACTCACATAATGCATCCTGTGCCCGGGCAGAGTACCGACAGGACTTACTCCCATATGGTCCATGCGGCTTTCTCCGGTTACCTGTATTTCCTGCATATTATATCCGGGTTTTACATTTTTCTCCGGTTCCTCTGTCATAGGCTCCACGCCCATATGTAATAAAAAGGCAGGTTTATCCTCCTGCAGTTCAAATACAAAATATAAACCGTTTTCCCGGATTTCAAGTCTCATATACAATGCCCTCCATGCCATAGTTTTATTTATTGTAACAGTTCAGACGGGGTCTGAACTGTTACGTAGATGCACACAAAATGCGCTAAAAGCACATTTTGGCGCACGCAAGTCTTGCAAAATCGCACTGAAGTGCGATTTTGACTGCGCGGTGCCGGCTGTCTGAACTGTTACTATTTATTATACAATGACTTCTTTCAAAAATATAGAGTCTTTCGTTTCGAAAACTGTAAAATCGTTTTGCAAAATCCAATTTTGTGGTATTATATTTTTGATATAAGATACAAAGACTTACATCTGCTTTTATATCAAATATGCGAAACGTTCCAAAAGAAGAAAGGAATCTACCATGCAAAATACGGCTTTAAACTTAAATCAAACCTTATTGTTGGAATTAATGCAGGATTTCTACATATTGACCGGAATCAGGATCGTCATCTTTGACAGCACCTATCACGAGATTCTGGCATGGCCTGCATCACACTGCCCTTTTTGCCAGTTGATGCATGATCATGAACTCACCAGAGCAAAATGCGCAGAAAGCGATGCAAAATCATTTCAGCGATGTAAGCAAAAATCAGAACTGGAAATTTATCATTGCCATGCAGGATTGGTAGAAGCCACTGCACCACTGATTGACAATGACATGATCATCGGATACATAATGTTTGGTCAGATCTCAGACCTTTCCTGTGAGCAGGAAAGCGCAGAGATGCTTAAGGCGGTTCTTGCCTGTTATCAGCCGGATGTCTCCGGCCGCGATGTCCCTGAGTCCGATGATACTATATTCAGGGTTACCCATAAAACTTCCCAGCAGATTCTGGCTGCTGCCAAAATTCTGGAAGCCTGTACCTCCTATGTTCTTTTGAAAGATATGATAACGCTGCAGAGGAGAAATTTCATAACTAATTTGAATACATTCTTACTGGAGCATTTGTCTGAAGATTTATCTATTGAACGTTTGATGAATGAATTTCATGTGAGTCGGAACAAACTGTATGATTCTGCCAACGAATATCTTGGAATTGGTATCGCAGAACATATCAAAGCCTTAAGAATGAAAGAAGCCAGACGCCTCCTAAAGGAGACCGATCTGGCTATTCAGGAAATCGCTGATAAGGTCGGATTCAACGATTACAATTATTTTTGCAGAACTTTTAAGAAAGAAGCAGGAATGCCCGCCAAACAGTACCGAAAACACCACCGTCCTTAATCCCTTTTGCCGGCAGGGTATTTTATCCGGCAGACTGTTTTGACCACGCTATGCCGGAAAGACGGACAGAATCAATATTTCCACGCTCATCACGTCATTCAGCTTGCCGGTTTTCACCGCTTCCTCCGCCTCGATGCACTTCTGTACTGCATTTCTCAAGTCAGCAGTGCGGAATCTGGAAGCCTGGGTCACATATTTCCCCACCACGAAAGGCGGCAGACCGATTTTACTTCCCATGGTCTTGTTATCGTAGCCCTTTGCTTTCATTTCCTTTACCTGCAAGAGCATATTGCACTGTCTTGCGATCAGAAACAGGATGCGCATGGGCGGCTCCTTCAATGCTAACAGGTCATAATACAGCTTCAATGCTTTCTTCAGCTGTTTGTCCGCGATAGCATTGATCATATCAAATATGTGATTGCTGATGCGATTGGTGCAGACAGCTTCTACATCCGCCTCTTCCACCACATCCTTGTCCATGCAGTAGCAGATCAGCTTTTCAAGCTCCATATAAATATTATCCATATCTGTTCCCGTTTTTAAAAGAAACAGATTGACTGTATTTTCCGTGACACGCTTTCCCTCTTTTTTCAACATACCGGCTACCCAGCGTTTCAGGGTGCTTTCCTCCTGGACAGCAAATTCCACCGCACAGCCGTTGCTCTGCACCGTCTTATACAGCTTGCTGCGTTTATCCACCTCCCCTTCTGTGAATACGAAGTACGTGGTCTCATTGGGCTGGGCAAGATATTCCGCCATCTTCTCGCCACCGGACTTGAACAGGCCACTGTTCTCGATGAAAATGACTCTGCGCTCTGCAAAGAAAGGAAGAGTTTCTGCCAGGTCGATGATTTCACCTACATTGACATCTTTCCCCTCGTAGAAATGGGTGTTCATGGTATCGCCTTCCTGACACAGGGCATTTTTCAGCCGGTCCTTATACTGCCTGCGCAGATACCGTTCCTCACCGTATAGCAGGTATATCTGTTTGAAATTGTTGTTCTTGATATCATCATTGATTCGCTGCATGGTGGCTCCCTATAATATGACAATAAACTTAACACTGCGTCTGTATTATCGCATTATCATTATACAGTACGAATCCACAACACGCAAGTACTACTTCAGATACGTCTTAATCTCCCATTTTTCCCCCGAAACATCCATTTCCACCGCTCCGGTACGTGGTGTCATATAAATAATCGTCCCCGCCTGCTCCAACCGTTCAAGTACTTCTTCGTGAGGATGCCCATAAGAATTATCTCTGCCGCAGGATATAACGGCCACAGTGGGACTTAGTCTTTCCAAAAATTCCTGTGAGGTAGAATACCTGGAACCATGGTGGGCTGCTTTCAATAATGAAATGTCCTTCACTCCCATTTCTGTGAGTGTCTCCAGCAGCTGTTTTTCTCCATCCTCTTCCACATCCCCTGTCAGCAGCATGGTGAATTTCCCATATTTTATCAGGAAACATTGTGAATAGGCATTCGTATCCAAATCTGCACTTTCGCTGCCCGGATGCAGGCAAATAAAGCTTACTTTTCTGCTCTGCCAGACTGCCCCTTTTCCCATGAAAGCTACAGGCACGGAGCCTCCCGTCGCCTGCTCAGCCGCCAAGAGCAGTTCCTTCAGTTCTTCCTCCCGTCTTTTTTCTCCGATGTCAGGCAGTATCAGCCTCTCGACCTCAATTCCCTCCTCGTATCCGTTTTCCAGAAGCTCCAGGATACCACTGATATGGTCATTGTCGGGATGAGATACGAATACTGCGTCCAAATGTTTGATGCCTTCCTGCTTCAGGTATGGAATCAGGATATTTTCCGCCACATTGCGTTCACTGCTGCTTCCGCAGTCAAATAAGTACGTTTCCTCCCCGGTGCGGACACAGATACAATCACCTTGACCTACATCCAGAAAGGTAACAGATAACTCTTTTGGAAACTGTATTGACAATATCACAATCCCGGCAATGATAAGTATCCATTCGCTTCTCCACTTTACGACTTTTTGCAGCCGGTTTGCGCTCGCTCTTGCTTCACCGGAATCTCTTCCTGTCGCCAGCTTCCTTATTTGCAAAGCCAGCAAAAGCAACACATAGTAAACTACGATCTGCCATGTATCCGGTGCTCCCGGATTCCAGGTATGGCCGGGCAGCGAGCCAAATAACGTACACAGCCATTCATATCCTCTTAAGATCAGGACATCCGGTAAACCTGCCCACTGTATTCCTGGTATCATCATGACCGCCATTCCTACTACCATAACCGTTCCCATAAAGGGAAGCACCAGCATATTTAAGAATATGGAATACACCGGAATCTCATAATACAGTTTCAACTGTATCGGCAAAGTAAAAAGTGTAATAGAAAGGCCGGGCATTATCGCTTTCTTCACAGGATTCTTCTCTGCATCCCCTTCCAATCGCGGAAGGACCAGACCGATTCCGCAGATGGAACCAAAGGATAGAAGGAATCCACCATTGTTCAGATATGCCGTTCTGCCGGCCAACATGACCAGTGCCATGACTCCCAGAGCTGTCATCATATCATAGGTGCGTCCCAGTATTTCTCCCAGCATGCGGATCAGATACATTCCGATTGCCCTGATAGACGAAACTCCCAGCCCGGTCATGACACCGTACAATCCTAAGAGTAAGCCGCCAAGTATCGCCGCAATAGGAACCGGACATCCCATCCTGCGCAGCAGACGATAGAGGCTCATGCCGATGAGCGTAATATGTAGTCCTGAGATACTTAAGATGTGGACAATGCCGTTATCCTGATACAACTCTTTGATTTCGCTGTCTACTCCCGACTTATCCCCTAATAGCATGGCAGAGAGGATAGAGGCTTCTTTTTCCGGAAAGCACTCAAAAAGGTACTCTTTCCAGTATTCCCGCAATTTAAAAAGTTTCTCCTTTACCATAGAGAATTCTTTGCTGACAGCAAGTATCTGTGCTTTTTTCAGTCTGCCACCGATACCCAGAGTCTCATAATATTGGGCCAAATCAAATTGTCCCGGATTTGTTGCGTTGGAAAATGGTTCGAATTGACCTGTTATCTGTATCCGGCTGCCAATCGGCGGGCGTTGACCGGAATCAGTAATACAGATCATGTGATAAGAAATATCTGCTTCCACGAGGGAAGCATTCATTGAATGAACTGTAATAGAGTCCATATAGATCCATAACTGGCTTGTATCATAAATCTGTTTCGTCTGTACGTCATAGACTCTGCCTGACAGCAGCAGTTCTGCTGCTTCAGGCGGCTCATCTTCCCATCCCGCCCCCGGAAGCGAACCCACAAGCGCCAGCCATCCCATTATGGCAATTACCACTCCCATGGCAATGGCCCCCAATGGCCTTTTCATAAGAATTTCATCTTTCCTTCCTGTTCCTGATACAGTTCAGCCCCGGGTTGAACTGTAATTTACTTCTTTAATGTAGTAACCAGATCCAGATTCCGTTCGAACAAGGTACTGAAACTATACTTCTCACGATACATTTTAGAAGTATCACCGTTAATGGATATCTGAACCTTATTGACGTTGCTTAGCTCTGCCAGAGAGTTAACGATAGAGAAGATCGTCACATCAGGTGTCACATTGTAAACCTGTATCAAAAAAGTTTCGTCCAGATTAACATAACAGATACCATCCTTAGTCAGGACAGATATAGGCTTTGTATCCGGGTTAATGGTAGGATAAACGCCCTCCACCGTGGCAGAAGGACCCGCTATCACCTCTTCTACCACCAATCTGTCCAGAGAAATGTTGGTATTATAAGCCTTTTCACGATTGACAGCAATCAGACCATCTCCGGTTTCATTGGTAAAATACAAAGTCAGATTGACCGTATCATAGGCACTGATCTCACTTCCCATATTATTGATAAACTGGTCTGCCGTCATGGCTCCGACAAGCTTGCCCAAATTATCATACAGCGGATTGCCTCCCACAGTAAAACTTACGGAACTTACCTCTTTTAACTGCATCAAAGTACACACGATTGCAGCTCTTACAAGTACCTCTGTGGTAGGTATCAATTCCAGATATTTGACGTCCATGTTAAGTGTCAAAGCACCGTTTACAATCTGATGGCTTTTCACTTCAAATCCTCTTGCCAGCGGAGCCTTGTACTCCAGCTTCTCCGGTACCTCTGCAAGGGCCGTCAATATTTCTTCCAGCTGTTCATTGAAAGTCTCAGATGTAAGCGTATAGTCTCTCACTACCACTTTTGTCTCTGAGTTACTGATATAATAAATCTGTATCGTCTGGCCTGTCGGTTCTTCCTGTTTTCCACAAGCTGCCAAACAGGTCACACAGCATATAGCCAACAATATACTGAGCCATCTTTTCACAGGCTTCTCCTCCTTCAGCACTTATACATAGTCCCTGTTTTGCTGGGGAATATAGCTAAGCGGAATCTTCACCAGGAAGCTGGTTCCCTCTCCTTCCGTACTGGTTACGGTAATCGATCCCCTGTGCATTAAAACTGCATTTTTTGTTATAGCCAGTCCAAGGCCGGTGCCCCCGATTTCCCTTGAATGTGATTTATCCACACGATAAAAACGCTCATAAATCTGTGCCAGCGAATCCTGTGGTATTCCGATTCCCGAATCACATACTTCAAATGTAAAATACTGATGATCCGCATCCAAAATGACTTTCACCCAGCCGTGTTCACGATTATATTTTATGGCATTCTCTACCAGATTGGACATAATAAGTGTCATCTTTACTTCATCTACTTCCGCCACTACAGCTCTGTTGCTTTCGAATACGACTTCCACATCTTTCTTCCGGGCAATGGGACGCAGTCGCTTCAGAATAAGTTCCGTCAGATCATTGATACTGATGGCTGCAATATTCATGTCCTGAACCTTCTTATCCATTTTTACCAGTGCCAGAAGATCTGTGATGATCTGATTCTCACGATCAATTTCTGATACGATATCTTCCATGAATTCGCGGTACAGCTCGGCAGGTACATTATCCTGCGTCAAGAGGGAATCCGCCAAAACCTTCATGGATGTAAGCGGAGTCTTCAGTTCATGTGACACGTTCGCTACGAACTCCTGTCTGGACTCGTCCAACACCTTCATTCTGTGCAGCATCTGATTAAATGCATCTATGATATGCACCGTTTCCTGATAATCCGGAACTGAGATTGCCTCATCGCTATAGCCTTCCTTTACTTCATTGATTGCATCCGTAATACGGCTGAACGGCTTAGTCAGCCCAACAGACAACAGAATGGCCATTGTCAGGATAACCACAATTAATAAAGCTTCCATAATTGAAGCTTTCTTATTTAAGATTTCCAAAGTATCTACGATACTGTCACTGGATATACTGGTCAGCATGACCCCTATTACAACAGGAGTACCCTGTACCGTATTTCCTCCCTGTACTGACTGCGTTGAAGAACTATTGACCACAATGGGCGTGGTCATTTCAATATATCCATTTTCCCGGTCATAATTGGCACTGCTTTCTCCTTTAAAACATTTAATGACCTCTTCGGAAATAATCGTCTTTCCCTCGCTGATCCCGTAAGTATCCTTTATGATTTTAAAATTACCATTGATAATCAGTACTCTTCCATCATAGAGATTAGAGAGCATCTCCAGTTCCGCATTGATTACTTCCTTAGTAGCGGCAGTCTGCTGATCGTTGAGCTGATAATTTTCCAGATACTTCTTACTGGTAAGGTGATCTGCCAGAATACGAAGCTGATTCTGCACCGTACTCTTTCTGAGTTCTACCGCTCTCTCTTCGTAATTATCCAGCATAGCATATCGAATCAGCACACCGGGAATGCTCCCTACCAAGAGTATAATTACAAAAAGCCTTGCTCTAAGGCTTCTCATAAAAACAATTTGTCCGATATAATCCCTGAATTTCGCCAGCATCCCATCGCCTCACTATGCATTGAAGAAATAATAGCCTACACCCCATTTGGTATGCACATATTTAGGTTCACTGGGATTAGCCTCAATCTTTTCGCGAAGTCTTCTGATATGCACATCTACTGTACGCACATCTCCCGGATAATCTGTTCCCCATACAAGCTTAAGCAGGCTTTCACGGCCGTATACTTTATTGGGGTTAAGCATCAACAGCTCCAACACCTCAAATTCTTTGGCAGTCAGACCAATCTCCTTATCCTGGATATAGGCTCTTCTGCCCTCACAGTCAAGCTTCAGGTCTCCGCTCTCAATGACCTTTGGCGCCTCGGCATCTGCCTTTCGAGGATCCACACGGCGCAGAATGGCTTTGATACGTGCCTTTACCTCCAGAATATTAAAAGGCTTGGTAATATAATCATCTGCACCGTATTCAAGCCCCAGAATCTTATCCATATCATCGCCCTTAGCGGTCAACATAATGACAGGTACATCAGAAAATTCCCTGATCTGCTGACAAACTTCAAAACCGGTCAACTTCGGCAGCATAATATACAGCAGTATAATATCATAATGATTCTCACGTGCTTTCTCCAGCGCTTCTTCCCCGTCATAAGCGCAGTCTACCTTCATCCCCTCCTGTTCCAGACTGAACCGGAGTCCCTTTACAATCAGCTTCTCATCGTCAACAATCAAAACTTTCTTCCCTGTCATATGTCTATTTTCCTCCCTTAAATCTTGCAAAATCGCACTAAATTGCGATTTCGACTGCGCTGCGTCCCAAGACTTACCTATAACCTTACTTCACCGTAATCAGGTCCTTTAGCTTTTCAAAAGTACTCTCTTTGATACCCGGCACCTGCATGATCTCTTCTATATCAGAGAAAACGCCATGCTCCTGTCTGTATGCGATAATATCTCCCGCCCGGCTCTCACCGATTCCCGGCAAGGAACATAACCGGCTGATATCCGCCGTATTAAGGTTCACCAGACCACTCTTTTCGGCTTCCGGCGATGCTTTTCTCTCACTTATCTCCGCTGCAGTAGGAATATACAGCTGTTCTCCGTCCGAGACCCTTGACGCCAGATTCACATAATCCCGATCAGCATCCTCACTGAAACCGCCGGCCGCTTCTACTGCCGCCTGTGCCCTGCTTCCTTCCGGCACTTTCACTACTCCCGGATGCACTACCGCTCCGCAGACATGGACATAAATCATAATTGTCTCAGAATCCTCTGCGTTTGCTTCAGCCATCTCCGTAGCTTCGCCCGCCAATATTCCTGCTTCTGCATTTTCTGCTTTACCAGTTCCATCAATGGTCTCTAACACCCGATCAAGCGAAATCACTGTGTCCCTTTCCGTTCCACAGCCATACAGCATCCCCACTGATACCGTAGATATAAGCACCAGTACAGCCGTCTTACTCCCAAATCTCTTACTCATCTTTTTGATAATCTTCTTCCACATAGTTCCTCTCTTTCCGTTCTTCACAACATCCGCCAATCCCGGAAAATTAAGGAATGCCTCTCTATGCCGATACCCTTTTATTGTAAATGAATCTTCTCAATTTTACAAGTACCTTGTTTCAAATTCAACAACGATTTATCTGACACTTGCACATCATTCAAACTGGGCCGCGTACAGCTTATAGTAGAATCCTTTGCGGGCCATGAGACTTTCATGGTCTCCCTGCTCCACCACATCTCCATGGTCCACTACCAGGATCATGTCAGCATGCTGAATCGTAGACAATCGATGCGCAATGACAAAGCATGTCTTGTCCTTCATCAGCTCACGCATAGCTTTCTGAATCTGGCGCTCCGTACTGGTATCTACGTTAGATGTAGCTTCATCCAGAATCAGCATCTTAGCATTGTAAAGCATGGCCCTTGCAATGGTAAGCAGCTGCTTCTGGCCCTTGGAAATATTTCCGCCATCCTCACTGATGACTGTCTGATAGCCCTGGGGCAGGCGCATGATAAAGGGATGGATATGCGCAGCTTTTGCCGCCGCAACTACTTCCTCCATGGTAGCGTCTTCTTTTCCGTAGGCAATATTTTCAAAAATAGTACCTTTAAATACCCAGGTATCCTGCAGTACCATGGCATAGGCCTTTCGCAGGCTTTCTCTGGTATAACCTCTGATTTCTCCTCCATCTACCAGGATTTGCCCTTCATCTACATCGTAAAAGCGCATGAGGAGGTTGATGATCGTAGTCTTACCGGCACCGGTCGGCCCTACGATGGCTATCAGCTTTCCGGCATCTGCTTTCATGCTTAAATTATGGATGATGGTTTTATTCTTCACATAGCCAAATGCCACATTCTGAAACTCAACATTGCCTCTTACATTAGACAGTTCTCTTGCACTTTCTGTGTCGGCCACTTCTTCTGTTTCCTCCAACAGTCCGAACACACGCTCCGCTGCAGAAAGGGCAGAATACAATTCTGTGACGATATTGGCAATTTCATTGATCGGTCCGGAGAATTTCCTGGAGTACAATACAAAAGAAGAGATTCCTCCCAGGTCGATCATATTTTTCATGAACAGTACGGAACCGAAGATTGCCGTCAGGCTTAAACCAATATTGTTGATGAAACCAACAGTGGGGCCCATGGTCATTCCATAATAAGCTGCATCATAATAGGCATCTGCCGCCTCATGATTGATTTTGTCAAACTTATCAGCCACTTTTCCCTCATAGGCATATGCTACGATGCTTTTCTGACCGGAAAACATCTCTTCCACAAAGCCGTTCATCTCGCCGTATTTCCGGGAACGCTTTGAGAATTTGGGCTGGGTGATCTTACGCATCTTTGTGGTATAGATGGTTGCTGCCGGAATGGTTATCAGGGAAACTAATGCCAGCCATGGAGAGATATAGATCATCATGCAAAAGGAACCCACAACCGTTACGATACTGGTCAGGATAGACACGATATCTGTACCAAGGCATGTGGATATGACATCGATATCATAAGAGACACGGCTGATAATATCTCCCGCCTGATTGTTGTCAAAGAAGCCTACCGGCAGACGCATCAGCTTGTCAAAGACATCCTTACGCATCTTCTTTGCAATGTGGCGGCTCACGTACATCATAGTGACATTGATCGTTATACTGAGCGCTGAGGATGCCAGATAGAAAAGCAGCATCCGCTTTGCATAATAATATACTTTATCAAAATTCACTTTCCCTGCACCGGCTGCAGCCTCATTGATCGCATTTCCGGCCAGGCTGGGTCCCAGCAATGACAAAATATTACTTGTGATACTAAGCACCACTACAACTGCCAGAATCCATTTAAAATCTTTCAAATAACGAAGAAGCTTTATAAAAGTCCCTTTCGTGTCCTTTGGTTTCTTTAAAACTGCATCTCTACTTGCCATCTACGTACTCTCCCATCTGTGTTCTGTAAATATCCCGGTACATGGGGCAGCTTTCCAGAAGCTCCTCATGGGTACCGTATCCTATCATTCTTCCTTCGTCAAGCACTATGATATGGTCAAGACTTAAGATGGAACTGATACGCTGGGCAATGATAATGGTTGTAGCACCTGCATGGTTCTCGCGGATTGCCTTACGCAATGCTGCATCCGTTTTATAATCAAGTGCACTGGAGGAATCGTCCAGAATCAAGATCTCCGGTTTCGCAACCAATGCACGGGCAATCAAGGTCCTCTGTCTCTGGCCGCCGCTCAAATTGGCTCCGTGAATCACTGCGCGATGATCGTAGGCATCCTCATACGCCTCAATAAACTCACTTGCCCTGGCGTCTTCCGCTGCCAAACGAATATCCTGGAGGGTCACATCCCGCCCGAAAGCAATATTTTCATGAAGGCTGTCTGCAAAAATCACATCATTCTGGAACACCACGCCGAACATCCAATGAAGTGTATCCTTGTCATATGTACGCACATCTTTTCCGTTTACGAAGATGTGTCCCTTGCTTGCATCGTAAAAACGCATAAGCAAATTGATAATGGTGGTCTTTCCTGCGCCGGTAGCACCGATAATTCCCAGGCTGCCTCCTTTTTTCATGGAAAAATCAATGTCATATAGACATTTCTCTCTGGTCTGTCCTGCAAATTTCTCATCATCTGCCTCTTCGTCACCGGTGTGATAACTGAAATCCACATGATCAAAAATCAGATAATCATCTACAGTATATCTCTCCGGACTGGGCTTGGCTGCCTCTTCCTCCGGTACGGGTGCCAGTTCTTCCTCGGCTTTTACCACCGCTTCGATTCTCTTGGCAGAAGCATTTGCTTTGGACATCATCATGAACACGCGGTTCAGTCCCATGACGCCCATCAGGATCATATTAAAATAAGTAAGGAACGCCAGGATCACACCTGGCTGAATCTGCCCTGCATTTACTCTCTTGGCACCGATTATGACTACAAGTGTCAGTCCGATATTTAAAAACAGCGTCATAATCGGCCCCGGCAGTGCCATGACTGTTCCTGCTTTCATATCATTGCCGGCCATCCGGCTGTTGGCTTCCTCGAAACGACGCATCTCGTAATCTTCCTTTGATAAAGACTTGACTACGCGGATGCCTGTAATGTTCTCGCGCATGACTCGAACAATATCATCCACACTTTGCTGCACCTTTTCATATAACGGAATACCCTTAAAAGACACGAATACAACGATCACTATCAGGATAGGTGCCATAATACACAAGATAGAAGCCAGCCCGGGATCCATGGTCATGGTAATCACGATTCCTCCGAACAGCATAATAGGTGCGCGTACTCCCATGGCCTGTATACTCTGAATAAAATTCTGCAGATTGTAGGAATCGGAGGTCATACGTGAAGTCAAAGATGGCAGACCGAACTCGTCCACCTGTTTACCGGACAGCTCCAGGGACTTCCAGAATAAATCCTTTCTGATATCATAAATGCTCTCTTTCGCCACCTTGACTGCCGATCGATTGGCCTTAACATTCAGCTGACGCACCACTACTGCCAGAATAATCATCCCAACGCCCCACATAATTACCCGTGTCATATCTTTGGTGGGCACTACGTTGTCAATCAGATGTTCTAACACATACGGAATCAACAGTTCTCCGAAGGAGCCGAAAAATTTGATGGTTATGGCAAATAAAGCCAGCCATTTGTACTTCTTTACGTAGGATAAAATAAATTTCATGTCTCATCTCTTCTTCTCTTAGTATTTTTCTCTATTCTAACATTTTTCATAAGATGATGCACTAGGAAATGTAAATTTTATGTAAATTTTCTCTGACAAAAGACAGCCCCATTTATGCAAACAGGGCCGCTGGTCTCCATTTTTTACTTCCACTTAAAGATAACGATACCCGCCACTGCCACGGCCATGCCGATAGCTTTTCTCCATTCCCAGGGCTGTTTCTCTGTGCCGAACAAGCC
>JAFTVH010000188.1 GCA_017465845.1 Lachnospiraceae bacterium
CAGACGATGTATTGAAACCACAGTTTCGCAATAAAAAAGTAAGCAGTTTTACATACACCAAGAGCGGGTCGAAATCTGACAGCGAAATTGATGCTATCAGCGGTGCCACCGTTACCACGAAAGCTGTGACTTACGCGGTAAACGGAGGTTTAAGGGCTATTCAGGAAGAACTTGTAACGCTTGTGGGGGAAGGAGGTAACAGCAATGAATAAAGCCGGAGAGAGACTTTATAACGGTCTGATTAAAGAGAATCCTACTTTTGTGCTGATGTTAGGAATGTGTCCAACCCTGGCAGTTACCACATCCGCCATGAACGGTCTGGGCATGGGCTTGACTACAGCAGCAGTACTTGCCATGAGCAACCTGATTATTTCTTTGCTGCGTAAGGTGATTCCCGGAAAAGTACGTATCCCTGCTTTTATCGTCATTATTGCTTCTTTTGTAACAGTGCTTCAGTTGTTATTGGAGGCGTACCTTCCGGATCTGAATAAGGCACTGGGAGTATACATTCCCTTGATCGTAGTAAACTGTATCATCCTCGGACGTGCGGAAAGCTATGCTTATTCCAATCCCCCGATTCCGTCCCTGTTTGACGGTGTCGGTATGGGCCTGGGCTTCACCTTTGCCCTGACCTGTATCGGCGCGGTGAGAGAACTTTTAGGAGCAGGCGAGGTATTCGGTTACCGGATCATGCCGGATTCCTTTACACCGATTGGTATCTTCGTTCTGGCACCGGGGGCTTTCTTCGTACTGGCAGCACTGACTGCTTTCCAGAATTATTTAAAGATTACGAAAGAGCGTGTGGGCAAGGATGCCGGTAAAATCCAGTCGGGCTGCAGTGAGGACTGCATGAACTGCGGCAATAAGGGCTGCAGCAGAAGGTTCTATGACCCGGATGCCGAAGACCATGGGTGGGAGACACTGGAGAAGCCTGCTGAAATAAAAGCTTCAGAAATAAAAGCATCTGATAAGTGTACAGAGGAACCGGCACCTAAAAAGACCATCGAAACAGAGGAACCTGTCATTCAGGACCTGATATTCATAGACTTAAAGAAGGGGGGAAAGTGATATGACAGACATCAAAGATTTATTTATCATATTAGTCAGTTCCTCGCTGGTCAGCAATGTAGTGCTCAGCCAGTTTTTGGGACTGTGTCCTTTCCTTGGCGTATCCAAGAAAACCAGTACTGCAGCCGGTATGGGAACAGCTGTAATTTTTGTTATTACTCTTGCCAGTGCTGTGTCCGGTGTTATTTACAAAGATGTGCTGCAGAGATTTCATATCGAATATCTGCAGACCATTGTGTTCATCCTGGTCATTGCAGCGCTGGTGCAGTTCGTAGAGATGTTCTTAAAGAAAGCTATGCCTGCTTTGTACGAGGCGTTGGGCGTGTATTTGCCCTTGATTACTACCAACTGTGCAGTACTTGGCGTGGCTCTTACCAACGTTCAGAAGGAATACGGTATCGTTACGGGGATTGTGAATGGTTTTGCCACAGCAGTGGGCTTTACCATTTCCATCGTGATTCTGGCAGGTCTTCGTGAGAAAATGGAGCATAATGATTTCCCGGAATCCTTTAAAGGGATGCCCATGGTACTGCTCACCGCAGGACTTATGGCAATTGCCTTCTGCGGATTCTCAGGTCTGTTATAAGGAGGGGGAAATTATGGCAACTGGAATTCTGACTGCTGCCCTGGTGGTAGGTCTTGTAGGCATCTTCATGGGCTTATTCCTCGGCGTGGCAGGTATCAAATTTAAAGTAGAAGTAGATGAAAAGGAAGAAGCAGTGCTGGCTGCCCTTCCCGGCAACAACTGTGGTGGCTGTGGTTATGCAGGCTGTTCCGGTCTGGCAGCTGCCATTGCAAAAGGAGAGGCTCCCGTCAATGCCTGCCCGGTAGGGGGAGAGGCTGTTGGAGCAAAAATAGCAGCAATCATGGGCGTGGAAGCGGAAAGCAGCGAGCGAAAGGTGGCATTCGTACACTGTCAGGGTGACTGTGATAAGACCCATAATGATTACGTTTATTGCGGAAGCGAAGACTGTCGTATGATGAGCTTTGTACCGGGTGGCGGTCCCAAATCCTGCAACAGTGGCTGTCTGGGCTATGGTACCTGTGTCAAAGCCTGTCCGTTTGATGCAATCCATGTGGTGAATGGGATTGCTGTGGTGGACAAAGAAAAATGTAAAGCCTGCGGCAAATGTGTCGCGGTCTGCCCGAAGCACCTGATTTCGCTGATTCCTTATTCCGCAAAGCAGGTAGTGGCCTGCAGCTCCACAGACAAAGGTCCTGTTACCATGAAAGCATGTGATACCGGTTGTATCGGCTGCAGCCTCTGTGTCAAGAACTGCCCACAGCAGGCTGTAAAGGTAGAAAACTTCCATGCGGTGATCGACCATGAGAAGTGTGTTGGATGCGGCATCTGTCAGGAAAAGTGCCCTAAGAAATCAATTGTAGTGAATGAATAAAAAATGAATTTTTTGTACAAGTGTCATAACTTGAGGACTTGCTGTATAAAATAAATATCAGGAACTTAAAATGTTTATCAGCAAACAGCAGAAAGGAATCAGTTAGACATGTATAAAAAAGCCATAAGTGGGCTTCTGCTGGCACATTTTCTGTTGCTGGCAGGAGCCTTTTGTGTAACAGGGATAGATAAAAATCCGGAAGCCGCAGGCTCCCTTTATGAAGAAACAATAGATGCAGCATATACCGCCGATGACAGAAGCAGGACGATGGGAATCGTCTTAAGCAGTGCTTCCGGTCAGCGAGTAGTAGATTATGGTGTACTGGATAATCCGGAACCGGAAAATCCGGCAGAAGAGGTTTACGTATCTGCTGAGAATGTAATCAGCGGACAGGTGAAGACAACTGCAATTGTCTATAACCTGTGTGAGGAGGACTATGATATCCTGCTTCGTATCGTGGAAGCGGAGGCAGGCGGAGAAGATGAGGATGGAAAGCTTCTTGTGGCGAATGTGATTTTGAACAGGGTAAACAGTGAGGACTTTCCTGATACTGTTTCTGAAGTAGTGCTTCAGAAGTCTAAAGGTGTAACACAATTTTCGCCGGTCTCGTCCGGGAAAATCTGGAAAGTAACAGTCAGTGATGAGACTGTGGCAGCTGTGCAGCGGGCACTGGAGGGCGAAGATATCTCTCAGGGGGCTATGTATTTCGCCGCAAGAACATACGCTGACGAAGACAGAATGCGCTGGTTTGACGAAAATCTGACATTTTTGTTCGCACATGGCGGACACGAGTTCTTTCTGTAAAGTTTTTTGATTTAGCTTGATAAAGTGTCTTGCATAGAAAGCAGGAATGTGGTAAAATGGGGCAAAATTGCAAAAAGATGCAGAATGGTATGAAAGGAGTAATCAAGAACGATTATGGAAGTATTATATAGAAGCACCAGAAGCAATATCACCCCTGTAAAGGCATCAGAGGCTATCCTGAAGGGTCTGTCCGATGACGGCGGACTGTTCGTGCCTGACCATATTCCTGCCCTGGAGAAGTCATTAAAAGAGTTGTCCAAGATGAGTTATCAGGAGGTTGCTTATGAGGTCATGAAGCTGTTCTTATCCGATTTTACGGAGGACGAGCTGAAGGAATGTATCCGCAAGGCATACGATGAGAAATTTGATACTGAGGTAATCGCTCCCCTGGTGGAAGCAGAAGGCGCATATTACCTGGAATTATTCCATGGCGCAACGATTGCATTTAAGGACATGGCACTTTCCATCCTGCCTCATCTGATGATTACTTCTGCAAGAAAGAACAAGATACATAATGAAATCGTAATCCTGACCGCTACCTCCGGTGATACCGGTAAAGCTGCTTTGGCAGGGTTTGCAGGTGTAGAAGGCACTAAGATCATCGTATTTTATCCCAAGAACGGTGTCAGCCCGATTCAGGAGAAGCAGATGGTGACCCAGAAGGGGGACAACACCTTCGTCGTAGGTATCCACGGCAACTTTGATGATGCCCAGACCGGTGTAAAGAAGATCTTCTCCGACAAGGAACTGGCGAAAGAGATGAAGGAGAAGGGCTTCCAGTTTTCCTCAGCCAACTCTATCAATATCGGTCGCCTGGTACCGCAGATCGTATATTATGTATATGCTTATGTAAAACTGTTACAGGAAGAGAAGATTGCAGAAGGCGAAGCCATCAATGTTGTAGTGCCTACCGGCAACTTTGGTAACATCCTGGCAGCTTTCTATGCGAAGAATATGGGACTTCCCATTGCAAAGCTGATCTGCGCTTCCAATGACAATAAGGTTCTGTATGATTTCTTTGCAACAGGTACTTATGACCGCAACAGAGAGTTCGTATTGACCACCTCACCTTCTATGGATATTCTGATTTCCAGCAATCTGGAAAGATTGATTTACCGTATTGCAGGGAATGATGCCGAGAAGAATGCGCAGCTGATGTCTTCTTTAAGCGGGCAGGGTAAGTATGAGATTACTGATGAGATGAAAGCCGGACTGGCTGACTTCTACGGCAATTATGCGAATGAGGCTGAGACTGCTGAGACCATCAAGAAGCTGTATGAGGACTGTGGATATGTTATCGATACCCACACAGCGGTAGCTGCTACTGTTTATGATAAATATGTGAAGGAGACCGGTGATAACACCAAGACTGTGATCGCATCCACAGCAAGTCCTTTCAAGTTTACAAGAAGCGTCATGGATGCTATTGACCATAAGTATGATGCAATGGGAGATTTTGAACTGGTGGATGAACTGTCTAAGATTGCTAATGTGACAGTGCCTAATGCTATTGAGGAAATCCGCAGTGCGGAAGTGATTCACAATAATATCTGTGATGCAGATAAGATGCAGCAGGTGGTGAGGGATTTCCTGAAGCTTTAAAAACAATATAAATTATGAAAGACCTGCATGGAACAATGCCTTGCAGGTCTTTTTCATGGACATATTGGGGAATCTTATAAATCACCGTTTTCCTAAGGACACATATTCTTTATCTTCCCCAACAGGCTTATAAGCCGGACGAATGATCTTACCGTTGTTAGCCAGTTCTTCCAGTCTGTGAGCACTCCAACCTGCAATTCGCGCTATCGCAAAAATAGGGGTATACAGTTCCATGGGAAGTCCCAGCATGTTATATACAAATCCGGAATAGAAGTCCACATTGATGCTGACGCCCTTGAACATTTGGCGTTCGTTGCTGATAATCTCAGGAGCCAGTCTTTCTACGAGAGAGTAGAGTGCAAATTCTTTCTGCAGTCCTTTTTCTTCAGAAAGCTTTTCTACAAAGCCCTTGAAAATTACTGCTCTTGGGTCAGACTTAGAGTAGACTGCGTGACCTACACCGTAGATGAGACCTGCATGGTCAAAAGCATCTTTATGAAGAAGCCTGCGCAGATAATTACCAACTTCGTCTTCATCTGTCCAGTCGTGCACTTCCTGCTTCATATCCTCGAACATTTTGACAACTTTAATATTGGCGCCGCCGTGACGGGGACCTTTCAGAGATCCGATGGCTGCAGCAATGGTAGAATAAGTATCGGTCATTGAGGAAGTAACTACGTGAGTCGTGAAAGAAGAGTTGTTACCGCCGCCGTGTTCCATGTGAAGAACCAGTGCAATATCCAGTATCTTGGCCTCAAGAGGTGTATATTTGCTGTCAGGGCGCAGAATGTGCAGTATATTTTCAGCAGTGGAAAGCTCTGCTACAGGCTGGTGAATGAACAGACTGTTGCCGTCATGATAGTGACTGTAAGCCTGATAACCGTAAATGGAGAGCAGAGGGAATAGGCTGATCAACTGCATGCACTGTCTCAGTACATTAGGGATGGAAGTATCATCTGCCCTGTCATCATAGGAATAAAGAGTAAGGACACTTCTTGCCAGGGTATTCATCATATCTTTGCTGGGAGCTTTTAAGATAATATCGCGTACAAAGCTGGTAGGCAATGTACGATAAAAGGCAAGAAGTTCTTTGAAAGAAGAAAGCTCTTTTGCATCCGGCAGCTCACCGAACAAAAGAAGATAAGTGACCTCTTCAAAGCCGAATCTGCCATCGCCGGTAAAACCATTCACCAGATCCTTTACATCATATCCTCTGTAAAATAAACGACCGTGACAGGGAACGCTGACGCCGTCTACAATCTCACTTGCTCTAACGTCTGATATATGGGTCAGTCCGGCAAGTACGCCTTTACCGTTTAAGTCTCTTAGGCCACGTTTGACTTCATAGCGGGTAAAAAGTTCCTGTTCGATGACACCGCTTTCCTGGGAAAGCTTCGCCAGTCTGAGGATTTCTGGGGTAATGTCGGAATAAATATTGTTATTGTTCATGTCATTTGCTCCTTTCTTTTAAAGATAAATTACCTATGTTTGGAAACAACATTATAATAATCATAACACAAGTCTTGTCACTTAATCAAGCAAAAAATGTCGAAGTAAAGTTTTGAGTGAAGTTGATTGCTTTTTTGATGCAGAGGTATTACAATAGAATACAGAGTAAAAAAGAAAAAGGAGACCGATATGACAGTACAGGAGATGCTTGGACATGTAGACCATACCCAGCTGAAAGCTTTTGCCACATGGGAAGATATTGTGAAATTGTGTGATGAAGCAATAGCGTATCATACGGCCAGCGTGTGCGTGCCGCCGGCTTATATCAGGAGAATTCATGAAACCTACGGTGAGAAGATCAATATTTGTACGGTAGTAGGATTCCCGCTTAGATATAGTGTCACGGAGGCAAAAATAGCTGAGGTAGAGGCTGCCCTTCGGGATGGCTGCAATGAGATTGATATGGTGGTAAACATCAGCGATGTGAAGAACGGGCTGTATGATAAAGTAGAAGAGGAAATCCGCAGGCTGAAGGAAGTATGCGGCAGTCATATCTTAAAAGTAATCATCGAGACCTGTTATCTTACGAAAGAAGAAAAGATAGCCATGTGTAATGCCGTGACATCAGCCGGGGCAGATTATATCAAGACCTCTACCGGTTTTGGAACAGGTGGTGCCACAAGAGAAGATGTGGAGCTGTTCAAAGCGCACATTGGTTCCAATGTGAAAATTAAGGCGGCAGGCGGTGTGTCCACATTGGATGATCTGAAGATGTTCCTGGAGCTGGGATGCGACAGAATCGGTACCTCCAGAGCAGTAGGACTGTGCAAGGGAGAACTGACAGAAGGGTATTAAGAAGATAATCGGAAAAGAAGGTAAATAAGAATGGAAAATAAAGTGATTCAGGACAGGCTGGGTCTTTTGCGCCGGGCTATGGCTGAGAATGGAATTGATTTTTATATGATGCCCACAGCGGATTTTCATAATTCGGAATATGTAAATGATTATTTTAAAGTAAGAGAATATTTCTCTAATTTCAGCGGTTCCAACGGTACACTGCTGGTATGGCAGGAGGGTGCCGGTCTTTGGACAGACGGCCGTTATTTTATTCAGGCAGAAAATGAACTGGCAGGTACCACCATTAAGCTGTTCAGAATGTTGGATGAAGGCGTTCCTACCATTGAAGAATTCCTGAAGGACCAAATGAAAGAGGGACAGACTCTTGGATTTGACGGCAGGGTGATTTCAGTACAGAACGGTAAAAAATATGAGAAAACACTTGAGGATAAGAAAATTGTTTTTACCTATGAGAAAGATCTGGCTGAAAGCATCTGGACTGACAGACCATCATTTCCGGCAGGTAAAGTGACTGTGTTGGAAGAGATGATTGCCGGAAAGAGCGTGGAGGAGAAGCTTTCAGAGGTAAGAGAGAAGCTGAAAGAAGAAGGGGCAAAGTGTTTTCTGCTCAGTAAATTGGATGATCTCATGTGGCTTTTTAATATCAGAGGCTGTGATGTGGAATGCAATCCGGTAGCTATGTCCTATGCGTATTTGACAGAGACTGAGGCAGTTCTTTTTATTCAGGATAAGGCGCTGGATGATACCGTGAAACAGTATTTTAAAACTCATGGAATTCAGATCAGAGAGTACAGTGATGTCATGGCTTTCCTGAAGGGACTGCACGGAGGACAGAAGATTCTGGTGGATGACAGGAATTGCAGCTATGCAATTTACAAAATACTTTCCGAAAGCCAGACGCTGATTGAGAAAAAGAATCCTACCGAACTTTTGAAATCAATCAAGAATCCGGTGGAGCTGGAAAATATGAAGAAAGTGTATCTGCAGGACAGTGTGGCGGTGACAAAGTTCATTTACTGGCTGAAGACACATATCGGAAAAGAAGAAATCACGGAAATCACGGCAGCCGATCATCTGGAGCAGCTGCGCAGACAGATTCCCGGTTTTCTGGACCTGTCTTTCCCTACGATTGCGGGATATAATGCCAATGCAGCTATGATGCACTACAGTGCCACACCGGAAAGTTATGCGGTGTTAAAGCCGGAAGGTATGCTGCTCGTTGATTCCGGGGGACAGTACCTCGGCGGCACCACTGACGTGACCAGAACGATTGTTCTGGGACCCGTATCTGATGAGATTAAGAAGCATTATACCCTGGTGGCAGCAGGTATGCTGCAGATGACCAATACGAAATGGATTCACGGCTGCACCGGCCGTAATCTGGATATTATGGCAAGACAGCCGCTTTGGGAGATCGGACTGGATTATAAGTGCGGTACCGGTCATGGAGTGGGCTATATCCTGAATGTACATGAAGGGCCTCAGAATCTGCGCTGGCGATTTACTGACGGTATGGTGGAAGCTGTGATTGAAGCCGGTATGGACGTGACCAACGAGCCGGGTGTATATATTGAAGGAAGCCATGGTATCCGTATTGAGAATGTGATGGTAGCCTGCAATGGGGAGAAGAATGAATACGGTCAGTTCATGTTCTTTGATACTCTGACTTATGCTCCTATCGACCTGGAAGCCATTGATGTTGCTTATCTGACAGAGACGCAGAGGAGATATCTGAATGACTACCACAGACAGGTAAGAGAGAAGGTTTCACCTTATCTGACAGATGAGGAACGGGAGTGGCTGGAGGAGGCCACGAAAGAAGTGTAAGGGGTTGGGCGCTGGGGACGTTCAGCGCGCGCCCATTCGCCAAGAACCTCCGGTTCTTTGTGCGCCTGCGGCGCTTTCTGCTGCTTCGCAGCTACCTTTGCTCATAAGAGGGCGCTCCCTCAGAGAAGGTATTAGGATGAAAATTCGTGCAAGCACGATTTTCATCCCAATATCTTCTCTGGCTGAACTGTTAAATTATAAAAAGGCTATAAATTTTTATGCCATTTATTGACTTTTTACTTGATATTTGAGATAATGAAAATGTATATGGCGAACCTTTTAGTATTACATATTTAAGGCGCCACAGTGCAAAAATTACCGCAGCAGTATCACGCGGTAGCAATACATTATAAGGAGGACGTTATAAATGTCAACAAAAGCTTATTATCCGATTTCTGAAATTGGTGCAGGCAAGACTGGTTTCAGTAAGACACGTTCCATCATCGAAGGTGCTTTCTACGGTAATAACGTAGTTAAGGTTAATACCTTAAGAGAAGCTTATGATTTAGCTAAGAATTCTCCCGGTACCATCGTTACAGACATGCCTGTTTACAAGGCAGAAGAGCAGGGTCTTGAGAGAGATTCCAAGGTTCTGTTATTCAACGACGGTGCAGTTACCGGTCGTTATGCGCAGGCTCGTCGTATCAAAGGCGAACCCGGCGTAGACAGCGTTAAGCTGGACAAGGTAGTATTAGATGCTGTTTATGAGACTCGTTGGAAGACCATGTATCATGCAGAGTGTTATATCGGTCTGGATCCTGAGTTCATGGTAAAGGCTCACCTTCTGATTCCCGAAGGAGAAGAGAATATCCTTTACAACTGGATGCTGAACTTCCAGTATCTGTCTGATGAATATGTAAGAATGTATGGTGCATCCAAGCCTGTAGGTGATGGCAAGGAGGCTGATATCTACATCTTCTCCGATCCTCAGTGGGTACCCAATGAGCGTCCTGACGTTGACTTCAGCTGCTTGAGCGATCCTCTGACCCTGTGCTACTTCGATACCAACGAGAACTGTGCAGCTATCCTTGGTATGAGATACTTCGGTGAGCACAAGAAGGGTACTCTGACCATGGCTTGGGCTATCGCTAACAGAAACGGTTATGCATCCTGCCACGGCGGACAGAAGGAGTACATCCTTGCTGACGGCAGCAAGTATGTTGCTTCCGTATACGGTCTGTCCGGATCCGGTAAATCTACTCTGACCCATGCAAAACATGGCGGCAAGTATGAAATCAAGGTTCTTCATGATGATGCTTTCATCATCAATACTGATACCTGTGCATCCATCGCTCTGGAGCCTTCTTACTTCGATAAGACTGCAGACTATCCTACCGGATGTGCTGATAACAAGTTCCTGTTGACCGCTCAGAACTGCTCCGCTACTCTGGATGAGGACGGCAAGGTTCAGCTGGTTACCGAGGATATCAGAAATGGTAACGGACGTGCTATCAAGTCCAAACTGTGGTCTCCTAACCGTGTAGATAAGATTGACGCTCCTGTTAATGCTATCTTCTGGATCATGAAAGACCCTACCATTCCTCCTGTAGTTAAGCTGAAAGGTGCAGCTCTTGCATCTGTTATGGGTGCTACTCTGGCTACCAAGACCTCTACCGCAGAGCGTGTTGCTGCCGGTACCGATATGAACGCTCTTCGTATCGTTCCTTATGCTAACCCGTTCAGAACCTATCCTCTGGTTAACGACTATGAGAAGTTCAAGAAGCTGGTAGAAGAGAAGAACGTAGACTGCTACATCATCAACACCGGTGATTTCATGGGCAAGAAGGTTAAACCTGCTGATACCCTTGGCATCCTGGAGACCATCGTTGAAGGTAAGGCTTCCTTCACTCAGTGGGGACCTTTCTCTGATATCGAGATCATGGATTGGGAAGGATTTGCTCCTGATCTGGCTGATGCTGACTACGTTGCAGCTCTGAAGAACGCTATGCAGAACCGTGTAGATGCAGTAGAAGGCTTCAACACCAAGAAGGAAGGCTACGATGCTCTGCCTGCAGAAGCTCTTGACGCTCTGAAGAAGATCGTTGACGAGGCTGCTTCTCTGTAATTACAGATTACAGTTTCGTATCATAGAGATTAAAACTTGAAAAGCTGCCGTATTTTACGATTGAAAGGTCGTAAGTACGGCAGCTTTTTTCGTGGCAGGTAACCGGAATGGAAAATGCTACTTGGTCCAATGTCTGCGGAATTCACCGGGCGCCATCCCCTCCACTTTTTTAAACATCCGCGTAAAATAGTTAGAATCGTTCATGCCGCATTCATGGGCGATTTTTTCTATAGAAAGACTGGTAAAACGGAGCAGCTGCTTGGCATGGGTAATGCGAACCTGCAGCAGATAGTTATTGATGGTTACGCCAAACTGTTCGTGGAAAATCCTTGTCAGATAGAATTTATTGATATAAAAAGCCTCCGCAAGATAATCCAGAGTAATCTTTTCCTGATAATGATGGTCAAGATAATCCCGAACCTCCTGAAGATTGCGTTTGGTGGAGGAAGCGTGGGTGTGTGCGGACGGATTCCAGCTTTCTTCCATAAGCAGAGTCAGAAGAGAAGTCAGTTTCTCATAAATCTTCATATCACGAATATAATTGCCGCTTTCGGCAATCGTATGAATCTGTTGTAAAAGTTCCTCATAGGGCATAAGGTCAGACGGTTTGAAGCTGGGACGGCCGCCGCGTTCTACGTATTTTTCATAGATGCCACTCATGTTAGAGCCGGAGAAATGCACCCACTGTAAAGTCCATAGATACTCGGAAGTTCTGTGAGAATAGGGCTTACGACAGTCTATGAAGACACAATCGCCTGCAGCCAGAGGAATCGTCTCATTATTATATTCCAGTGTTCCGGAGCCTTTCTGTACCACAAAGAAAAGGTAAGAAGCCAGATTCTGCCTGCGGCTGGTATGAGGATCACGGGCATGCAGTTGTCCGATTTCCTGAAGATAGATCAAGTGAGTCTTGGCAAAATCGGAGGGGGTATAAAGAATTCGGTTACTGTTTTGTAAATGTGTCTCGAAAAACGAATGTTCCATAGTGTGTCCTTTCTGATACCTTTCTGGCTGAACTGTATCACAGGATAAAGAAAAAGTCAATATAATGCTAGAACTTTGCAAGATTTACACTTATAATCCAGCAGATACAGGTTTACAATATACAACAGGTTGAGGCAATCGGTCATGTTGCCTGTGCAAGTCAGGCACGATGCTCAAGAAAGACAGAAAGTTGAGGAATGATGTCAACTACTCACCACTTACAGAAGTGGGAGCTTGTGACTATCCGGTAGTGCCAACGATTATCTCTCCTACCTTTGTTACGCAGTTGCCTGCGCTGATGTCACATCACGGGACGGTTGACACCCTTTCGGGATTTGCGCC
>JAFTVH010000189.1 GCA_017465845.1 Lachnospiraceae bacterium
CGGGCACCGGAGTAGCAATAGACAAACAATTCTGCATCTTTATTTTCCACTACTAACCTTACCTTGTCAAGGGTCTGCAGCGGAACATTTTTGCTTCCCGGAATATGGCCTTCCCCGTATTCCTGAGGTGTACGCACATCCAGCAGAACGGCGTTTTCCGCTTCTGCGTATTCTTTGAGTCCTTTATTGATGTCGGGCTGTTTGAAAAAGTCAAAAATACTCATAACGGTCCTCCTTCGTTCGTCTCTGTTTCTCCGGGCCAATCAATGATGCCGCCAAACTCAAAGACATTGGTATAGCCTAATTTCATCAATTTCTCAGATGCCTGCTTACTCCGGTTTCCGCTGCGGCAATATACCAGGATCAGCTGATCCTTATCCGGCAGCTCCGGGATCGCATCGGTACCGATGGCCTCGTTTGGGATATTGATTGCGCCGGGGATATGCTTCTCATCAAATTCCGCAGCAGTGCGAACATCCAGAATGATGTAGCCCTCCTCCTCTTCCATCATGGCAACGGCCTCATCCATCGTAATTTGACGGTAGCTGATTTCCTGCTCCGCAGGCACAGCGCAGCCCACTAAAAAAAGAGTTGATATAAAAATTGGAAGAAGCTTTTTCATCCTCAGTACCTCCTGATTATCTTTATGACTGCATTATATACGATGGATACATTCCATTCCGTGATGTTATCACATACCTACATTTCTGATCGGCAACGCGGAAAAGGGCACCGCAGAAACGATGCCCTTCCAAGATTATTTCTCCGATTATCCGATTACTTGATAAAGAACACCGCTATTGCACAGGCAAATACAAACGCTGCACAGCCGAGGCTGAAATATGCAGTCTTGCGGCTGGTGTTCCATTGGATGTAGGTCTGGCAGAGCAGATTGACCCCCATAAGCGGAACACATAGGATAATTGCCTGTGTCCATATATCGAACATCTGCAGGATCGCCAATACGATTACCGCAAGGGCAACGATTATGGACACTACTGTGACGATCTTATGTATTAAGGGTGCATCCTTCCATTTTGTTTTCATAGTATACTCCGCCTTTCTGTTACCGTCTTTGTCAAAAGCCTTATTTAGAGCTTTTTCCGTAAAGAAAATAGGGACAATCAAGGTAACTGTGTTTACAAAACTAACAATTAGTCCCACTGCAGCGACAACATTCTCGGTATTGCCGATCACAAACAGCATTGGAATCACAGTAATCGGGATGAGCAAAAGGCCCAAGCGGAACCACAGCTTACCAATATACTTATGGGCAAACGCCCAGGTGTCCCGATTCTTCATAGACATATCGGTACGATAGCCGAAAATATAGTTAATTTTCTTCGGGGCTGATTTCATAAACATCGTTCCCAATAGAATCATAACAATAGGAAACAAAAGACCCATTACCAATATAAAAAACCAAAATCCCATAGTCAGCCCTCCTTACCTTCAGGTTTTATAGCACTTTGCTTTTGCTCGGTTTGTTTTCATCATAGAGCACAGTTACTTCCGCACCCACTGCAGGTGGCTGATCACAGGCGCGGATCCATTTCCGCTTGAAATACTCTTTTCCGCCAACTACATATCTAACCTTAATGATATGCGGGAAGGTCGCTCCATCCAGCGCATGCATTCTGACGGGCTTTGTGTTGACCTTCAGCCACCATTGCTTTTTCACGGATATTACCGTTCCGATTGTTTTCTGTTCCATACAGAGCCCTCACCATCTTTATTTTTTTAATAATAACTATAGATGCAACAAGCATAGCCACACCAAGTGTAAACAGAACGCAGCCATGGGAGGCTGATCACAGACATGGATCCATTTCCTCTTGAAATATGCGTTTCCGTTAACCACATATCTAACTTTGATATCAGTTCTGTACGGGTTGATTAATTTGCTTGATCCACGAATCAAAAGACTCTTTAGGTATTCTAAACAATTTGTCAACACGAATTACAGCAAACGGTTTCCCTACAGCCATAACCTTGTCAAGATAAGCATACCCTTTGGTTTTCCCCAGACCCAGCATATCTATCACTTCTTCTGCAGAATAAAATAAACTTTTGGTCTTATTGCCATCCATACGATTTCCTCCTTCTTGTAGATTTCTGTAATTCCTCCTTCACAAATAAAATGTGTACACCACCATAATTTGCATTACATGATGTCACATATAAAACACTTACAGTTAAGTAGTATGAATTTTCGGTTAAAAAGTCAAGGGGGCACGAAAAATTTGTACATTTTGTATAAATCGCTAGTCCAAAAAAGCAAGCAAAGCCGCAAAAACACCGCACAAGACACAATCTCAGTCTTGTGCGGTCAATTTTAATCTTGCCTTTGGACAACGCTGACATTGCCACAACTTACGCCCTAAACTCTTCTTTCAAAAAGACAATCTGCCTTCTTATTGATTTTTTATAATTTGAGTTGGGCTTTATGCAAGCCTCAAATATACCAAAAGGAGACATTTTATGAAAAATCCATCTCAGTACCACATTCAAAAACGAAAAGACGGCAGGTATGCAGTTACCGTTATGCATAAAGGCAAGCGGCAAACCGTTTACGGAAGAACGAAAAAGGAAACACTCGAAAAGCTAACCAAAGTGATAAAAGAAATTCAATATGCCAAAATCCATAATCTGCAGAACTTTTCCGCTTCCTCCACTACCCTATCCGCTTGGGCTACTGAATGCGTGGAAACATATTCTAAGCAATATGTCCGTGGGAACACCTACTACGCCTACAAGAATATCATCAACCGACACCTGGGCGAGTTGGGCGAAAAACGCCTTGCTGACATCACCAATCTGATGATCCAAAATCATCTATCCTCACTGCGGAACAAAGATACCGGAGAAAAGCTTAGTCACAAAATGCTGGTCGGTATCCGCAACTTCATCTCTCTTATGTTTAACTATGCCATACAAAACCGTATATTGAATTACAATCCCGTGCAAGGTGTGAAGCTACCCAAGCAACCCTACCAACCTGCCCGTGCGCTGACAGTGGAAGAGCAAAAGCGGTTAGAGACCGCTGCGAGGGAAAGTGAGCGGCTTCTGATGTTTGCCATCATTCTGGATCTGTACACCGGTCTTCGTAAAGGTGAACTTTTGGGGCTTCAGTGGACAGATATTAATTTTGCCAAAGGCTGCATCAGTATCACAAAGCAATTGGCTCGGCATCACAGCAAAGATGACAGCTCCCACCCTTATATATTGGATATTGTGCCTCCCAAAACGGAAGCATCCATCCGCAAGGTGTATATGATCAACGATTTAAAGAACGAGCTTCTCTCTTATAGGGTGAAATCGATTGCCTGGAAGGAAGCACATGGCTATCAGCACAGCGAGGAAGACTTTCTCTTTTTCAGCAGAAAGAATACACCCATTGAACCCAGAAGATTTCACCAGTACTATCAGGAACTGCTGGAAATTGCCGACATTGAGGATGCAACCTTTCACACGCTGAGA
>JAFTVH010000190.1 GCA_017465845.1 Lachnospiraceae bacterium
AGTGTCTGTGTCATAATCAAAGCCTCCCTATAGAGTTATTATAACACAATATGTGCAATTTACACAGAACAATTGTTTGGAATTTTAAATTAAAGAAAGGAGAAAGAGCAGGGGACATGTGTATCCGGGTAATCCGTGACGCATTCCTCCCCTACCTGTAGAGGTAGGAGTATCCTGCTCGCTATTTGATGAAAAAAGCGTTGATTACCGGTATTACAGGACAGGATGGATCTTATCTGGCAGAGTTTCTTCTGGAAAAGGGTTATGAGGTACATGGTATTACCAGAAGGGCTTCCATTTCTAATACTGCAAGAATAGATCATCTGATTGAGAAGAAAGCAGTGACACTCCACGATGGAGACTTGACGGATTCGTCCTCCCTGATCAGAATCATCGGCCTGGTTCAGCCGGATGAAATCTATAATCTGGCAGCCCAGTCCCATGTACAGGTATCCTTTGATGTGCCCGAATATTCCGGAGATGTAGACGCATTGGGCGTGCTTCGTGTACTGGAAGCTGTCCGTATCCTGGGACTGACCAAGAAGACAAGAATCTATCAGGCATCTACATCAGAATTGTATGGTAAAGTAGAAGAGATTCCTCAGCGAGAGACGACACCTTTCCATCCTTACAGCCCGTATGCGGTTGCAAAACAATACGGCTTCTGGATGACGAAAGAGTACAGGGAAGCGTATGGAATGTTTGCTGTAAATGGTATTTTGTTCAATCATGAATCCGAGAGAAGAGGAGAGAACTTCGTAACCAGGAAGATCACGCTGGCAGCCGGACGAATCGCAGAAGGTCTGCAGGACCATCTGGAACTGGGAAATATGGACTCTTTGCGTGACTGGGGCTATGCCAAGGATTATGTGGAGTGTATGTGGCTCATGCTGCAGCACGATACGCCGGAAGACTTTGTCATTGCCACAGGTGTGCAGCATACAGTAAGAGATTTTACGGAAAAAGCATTCAAGGCCAATGGAATCGATATCCGTTGGGAGGGCACCGGTCTGGAAGAGAAAGGTTACGATGCAGCTACCGGTAAGATGCTGGTATGCGTGAATCCGGCATGGTTCAGACCTACTGATGTAGATAATCTTTGGGGAGATCCTACAAAGGCTAAAAAGGTGCTTGGATGGAATCCGCAGAAGACAAGCTATGAGGAACTGGTACGCATTATGGCGGAGCATGACAGGGAGCTGGCAAGACGTGAAAAGGCGACAAAGGAAGCGCTGGCATAAGCAGGAAAGAAGGATAAAATCATGATGGAAAAAGACGCGAAAATATATGTGGCAGGACATCGCGGAATGGTAGGCTCTGCAATCGTCAGGGCACTTGAAAAGCAGGACTATCATAATATAATAGTCCGCACTCACAAGGAATTGAACCTGTGCAGACAGGAAGAGGTAGAGCAGTTCTTTGCCCAGGAAAAGCCGGATTATGTATTTCTGGCAGCTGCAAAGGTGGGTGGTATTGTAGCCAACGCCGAATCACTGGCTGATTTTATGTATGAAAATATGACGCTGGAAATGAACGTGATTCACAGTGCATGGCAGAATCATTGTAAAAAGCTGTTGTTTTTGGGCTCCTCCTGTATTTATCCCAGAATGGCGCCACAGCCCATGCCCGAAAGTTGTCTGCTGACTTCTGAACTGGAGAAGACCAACGAAGCTTATGCTTTAGCTAAAATATCAGGATTAAAATATTGTGAATTCCTGAACAGACAGTATGGTACCGACTATATTTCAGCTATGCCAACCAACCTGTATGGCCCCAATGATAATTATCATCCCACCCACAGCCATGTGCTCCCTGCTTTGATCAGAAGATTCCACGAGGCCAAGGTAGCCGGTGCAAAAGAAGTGACCTGCTGGGGCACCGGAACTCCTCTGCGAGAGTTCCTCTATGTGGATGACCTTGCAGATGCCTGTGTGTTCCTGATGAACAATTATTCCGGAGACGAAACGGTCAATGTAGGTACCGGAAAAGAACTGACAATCAAAGAGTTGACAGAATTGACTGCCAAAGTCATCGGATATGAGGGAGAAATCAAATGGGACAGCTCTAAACCTGACGGTACGCCCAGAAAGCTTCTTGATGTATCCAAGCTGGAAAATCTAGGTTGGAAGTATACAACGGAGTTGGAAGAAGGCATCAGACTTGCCTATGAAGACTTCTTAAACAATCCGATGAGAGCAGAGAGGTAGGAAAAATGAATCTTGTATTATTATCCGGCGGCTCCGGAAAAAGATTATGGCCGCTGTCCAATGATGTACGATCCAAACAGTTTATTAAGATATTTAAGACGGAAGCCGGAGAATATGAATCCATGGTTCAGCGCGTGTATGGGCAGATTCGCAAAGCTGACCCCGAAGCACTTATTACCGTGGCAACCTCAAGAAGCCAGGTGTCTGCCATCCATAACCAGTTAGGAGAGGGTGTAAGTGTCTGTGTAGAACCCTGCAGAAGGGATACCTTTCCTGCAATCGCTCTTGCTACGGCATATCTTCATGACGTAAAAGGAATTTCCGAAGAAGAATCCGTAGTAGTATGTCCTGTGGACCCTTATGTAGAGGATACTTATTTTGAAGCGTTAAAGGAGCTTGGACAGCTGGCACAGACGGGCACTGCCAATCTGGTACTTATGGGTATCGAACCCACTTATCCCAGCGAAAAATATGGTTATATCATACCCACAAGTAAGGAGCGGATCAGTGGCGTTTCTACCTTTAAGGAGAAACCGGATGTGGCTACCGCCAAGGAATATATCAGCCAGGGAGCCCTTTGGAATGGCGGTGTATTTGCTTATAAACTCAAATACGTTCTGGATAAAGCCCACGAACTCATTGATTTTACAGATTATGATGACCTTTACTGCAAATATGATTCCCTTACTAAAATCAGTTTTGACTATGCTGTGGTAGAAAAGGAGAGCAATATCCAGGTGCTGCGTTATGCAGGACAGTGGAAGGATCTTGGAACCTGGAACACGCTGACAGAAGCCATGGAAGGTCCCAGCGTGGGTGAGGCCATGTTCAATGAAAACTGTGAAAACGTACATGTGATAAATGAACTGGATGTACCGGTTCTGTGTATGGGCCTTAAGGATGTAGTCGTTTCAGCCAGTCCTGACGGCATCCTTGTTTCGGATAAGGAACAGTCAAGCTATATCAAACCTTTTGTGGACAAACTGGATCAACAGATCATGTTTGCTGAGAAATCATGGGGAAGCTTTCGGGTAATGGACGTGGAAGAGGAAAGCCTGACCATCAAAGTAACCCTTAACCCGGGTCACAGTATGCACTACCACAGCCACGAAAGAAGAGATGAGGTGTGGACTGTAATCTCCGGAGAAGGCAGAACCATTGTGGACGGAATGGAGCAGCATGTGAAAGCAGGAGATGTAGTAACCATGGAAGCCGGCTGCAGGCATACGATCATTGCAGATACGGAGCTTAAATTGATTGAAGTGCAGCTTGGTAAGGAGATCAGTGTCCATGACAAACGAAAATTTACCTTGGAAAAATGAGCCGTTTCTGCTAAAACCTGCCGGAAAGGATTACCTATGGGGCGGAACCCGTCTCAATGACGATTTTGGAAAAGACATCGATATGGAGCCCCTGGCAGAAACATGGGAATGTTCCACCCACCCGGATGGCCCCAGCATGGTAGCCGGCGGGGAGCACGAGGGGAAGATGCTTCCCCAGGTCTTAAAAGAACACCCGGAGTACCTGGGCATCCACGCAGACCCAAACGGAGCACTCCCCATCTTAATTAAATTGATCGATGCCCAAAAAGATTTGTCCGTCCAGGTTCATCCCGATGACGAGTACGCCCGGATTCACGAGAACGGTTCCTTAGGAAAGACCGAAATGTGGTATGTATTAGATGCCGCCAAAGATGCCGGGCTCATCTACGGATTCCATCACGACATGGACAAAGAAGTGCTGAGAAAGAGCCTCTATGCCGGCACCATTGAAAAATACCTTCAAAAAGTCCCCATCCATAAGGACGACGTATTCTACATCGAGGCAGGAACTGTCCATGCCATCGGCGCCGGAGCCCTGATTGCCGAAATACAGGAAAACTCCAACCTGACCTACCGCCTCTACGACTACAACCGCGAAGATAAATCCGGCAACAAGCGCCCCCTCCACATTGAAAAAGCCTTAGAGGCAGCCAGCTTAAAAGGAAGCACCCGCCCCAGACAACCCATGCGCGTCCTCAAATACAAAAGAGGCTGCGCCAGCGAATTCCTCTGCCGCTGCAAATATTTCCAGGTCGAGCGCCTCCTCCTAAACACCGAACAATGCCGCCAAATGTCCACCATAAGTACATCCCCTGATTCTTTCCAGGTTCTCCTATGTACAACCGGCTGCGGCGTCCTCTACGGCGCCAAAGAAATCATTAACTTTTACAAAGGCGATTGCATCTTCCTTCCCGCCAACAGCGTCTCAATGAGACTCCACGGCCAGGCCCAAATGCTACGCATAAGTTGTTAGATTATAATTCTAAAATTTGACTATAGTAGGCATTTTTTCCATGTTTGCGCAGATAGTGTTTATCCAGTAATTCTTGTTGCATGGGCTGCCGGTTACATAATTGTTTCGTTAAAAAATGCCATCATAGCGACTTCTTCCAGTACGACAGCGTTATGAACTGCGTCTCCTGGTGAATTTCCCCAAGCAAAAGGCCCGTGGCTATTGACTAAAACTAGTTTGTCCACACGTGCTGCGGATTCGAAATCCAGATGCAGGTGGTGGAACAGAGGTCCTTCAAAGTCAAAGAATGTGGAGTACATTGGCCAGGTGCCGTGTTTGGCATATAAATCCTCGCCAATCAATTCTGCTACCAGCTCTTGCACAAAGTCTTTCAGTAAAATTTTGCCTTCATTGCTTGTCATTCTTCCTGAAGCACCTTAATAATTCACGGCAACCTATCAGGTTTCTACAGATTGGGATCAGTTTCTGTTTGCTATGGTTGCTGAGAAAGCGGTTCATCCCGCGTTAATCTGAGTGTTTTGTCTAGGGAGTTTGCGCAAATATGTACACAATAGCGGGACCCGCTATTGTGTACGGCGTAAGTGCGAGTGTGGTGTATGGGCTGATTTATTGGATAACAACATTATTTTAACGGGCGACCAATGGTCGCCCCATGCGACGAAAGTTTCTTCTCGCCGTATGATTGTATGACTTGATTTTTGTGGTGACTGTTGTTATAATATACATGCATAACTCCCATAGTGTTATGCATGTATAATAATATAACTCCGTGTAAATAATGAAAGTATGGAGGTGCTTTTATGGCAATAGTAAGTGATGAACAAGTCATTAAGGTATTACGACAGTATAACCCGTGGTGGCGTAATCCCTCTGCAATTAAAGACGAGAGCAAACCACAAAAGCGACTGGCTTATTATGAAGCTCTTAAAATGATAAAGCATAAAACATTAAGACGATTTGCAGTATTATCGGGTGCAAGGCGTGTCGGTAAGACAACAATAATGTATCAGATGATAGATAATCTGATAGACGAGGGAATCAGTCCGAAAAACATTTTATATGTATCCTTTGATAATCCGATTGTAAAGCTCGTCAATGTAGAAACAGTGCTTTCCATTTATGAGTCGCTTTATCCAATCGAGGGAACAAAATATATTTTCCTTGACGAAATCCAATACACAGAACATTGGGAATTATGGATGAAGGTTATCTATGACAGCAGAAAGGATATTCGTCTGACGGCAACAGGCTCGGCAAGTCCGATATTGGAAAAAGGAACAACAGACAGCGGTACAGGCAGATGGAGCGTTTTGAAAATACCAACAATGTCTTTCTATGAGTATTGTCGCCTGTTGCAAATTGAAGAACCGATATTGCCCGACAATCTGAAGCTCACAAAGCTCGTAAAAATGAGCAATGCGGAGCTTGGCGATTTGATGGACAGATTTGCTCCGTTAGAGGGACACTTTAACCGTTATCTTATGATTGGCGGTTTTCCCGAACTTGTATTGTCTGATGATGATATTTACGCTCAAAGAATGTTGCGTGAAGATGTGGTTGATAAGGTCATTAAGCGTGATGTGCTGACCCTCTTTAATATCCGAAGTCCGCTTTTAATGGAAAAGCTGTTCTTATATCTTTGTATGAACTCAACAGAGATTTTCAGTGTAACAACTGCGGCAAAGGAATTGGAAAACACATCTGTCAGTACGATTGACGGTTATATTGAAGCTCTTGAAATGTCCAACCTTATTTATTTGGCAAAGCCAATGGATGTAGGCAGTAAGGGAGCTTTGAAAGGAAAACCGAAAATCTTTATTGCAGATGCCGCAATCCGCAATGCGGTATTGATGATTGACGATGTATTGTCTGATGAAAGAGAGCTTGGGGCTATGGTGGAAACTACGGTTTATAAGCATATCGTATCATTCTATCAAGGAAGTACCGCACAGCTTGGTTATTTTAGAAAGGCAAAGGACAACCAGAAAGAGGTTGATGTGGTAATTGAGCTTCCCCGTGAGAAAATTCTTTGCGAGGTTAAGTACCGCAATAATTCCCACATTCCTGCTACGGATGCCATTGTTGAATTATGCAAGGACGAAAATTCAAGAGTTACAACTGCTTTCCTCGTAACAAAGCAGTTAGATGATTTTGGTATCGTAAAGCACGAAACCAAAGTACCAATTTTACGGATACCTGCAATAGCATTTTTGTATCTGTTAGGAAAAGCAGAAGCAGACGGACAAAACGGAAAAATGTAATGTAAAACTATTTTAACGCTCACTTAGACGGTGGGCGTTATTTTATGTTCAAAATTGAAAGTAGGATTTTTGAAATGTCAGATATACGATTTCGCTCTGTGGCTCACCGTTTTCCCCATGAATGGGGGCAAGGGGGTTGAAGTGTGCGAAGCACACTTTTGTTCTGATAAATTTATTCATCACCGGTAGATGCAAAGTATGTACCTGTTGCCATAATAGCTAGTGCGATTAAGAAAACCGCTGAGGGCATTTCTCTGAAAACAACCAAAGACAGACCTGCACCGATAAAAGGTGAAATCGCATAATAAGTGCTTGTCTTCGCTGCACCGAGATATCTCTGTGCATAAATGTAGAAATAAATGCTCAGCCCATAAGCTACAAAGCCAAGAAGCAGCGCAAGACCGATGTATCCCATATGGAAATAGCGTTCTCCGATAATGAGTGAAAGAATCAGAGAGCCAAGTCCGGATCCCAATCCTTTTATAATGACAATCTGAGCAGGATTCTTTGAAGAAAGCATGCGGGTGCAGTTGTTCTCAAAACCCCAGCATACGCAAGCAAGAAGAACGAAAAGAGAACCCCTTGAGAAAGCCAGGCTACTCATATCTTCAAAAGATAACAAGATGCTCGAAACAGTCACTAATACAATCGCAAGCCAAAGTCTTTTGCTGATAGATTCCTTGAAAATACACAATGCAATAAGTGATGTGGCTACTATCTCAAAATTATTCAACAAAGATGCATTTGCTGCACTGCCTTTTGTAAGACCAATCATTAGGAATATGGGAGCAACAATATCAAGCGCAACCATTGCTACAGTATAGGGGAGTTCCTTTTTTGTCAAAGGCAACTCCGCCTTGTTTTTGTTCAGTTTTTCCATGAAAAACATGCCTGTTCCGGCACCCAAATAAAGCAGTCCTGCCATCATAGTTGAAGGTATCTGTACAAGAAGTAATTTAGATATGGGTGCATTGAGTGCATATAGTGCAGCTGCTAAAACTGCATAAAAAATTGCTTTTTTGTTGTTCGTCATCTTTAACATTCCTTGCTTATTTTTGAAAATTAGAGTACAATACATGCGATAAGATACACTTTGTTCTGTAAATAATACGCCTTTTATCTGAGCAGAACAAGAATCAAATTTATTTAGATGACACTTATGGAACATTATATCAAAATTGTACGGGAGATTTGTTATGGATAGACGTCAGCAAAAAACGAGAAAAGCTATATTTGATGCTTTAGGCGAATTACTTGAGTCCAAAAGATTTGAAAATATTACGGTTCAGGAAATCATAGACATTGCAAATATTGGACGAAGCACCTTCTATGCTCATTTTGAAACCAAGGATGATCTTTTGAAATCGATGTGTACGGATATTTTTCATCACATTTTTACATCTGGGCTACCGCAAGAATCTGACCTTGATTACTCGGAAGGTAGTCCGAATCTTGAGTTGAAATTGGGACATATACTATATCACCTTCGGGAGAGTAAAAGCAATCTGAAAGGTATTCTGGGTGGGGAAAGTGGCGAACTGTTCCTGGGTTTTTTGAAGCAATATCTCCATGATCTTTTTGGAAGATACAAGGCAGAATTTGAACCGTCTGTTCCAGAAGATTTCCTTTTGCATCATCTGTCAGGCTCTTTTGCAGAAGCGGTGAAATGGTGGATGGCAGAGGACACGAAACATAGTCCGGAAGAAGTAGCGTCATTTTACATGACTATGATCGGAAAATTGAAATAGAAAATCTCCGGATTTGATTACATACACAAGGAAAAGTAAAAATCTGGCAAGAATTCCGGTTAGGGTTTTCTTACCGGATTTTTTGTGGTTTTTTTAAGTTTACGTTTTATCGCTTCCCACCGGTTCAGGAAGTCTTTCAGTAAAATTTTGCCTTTATTGCCGCCTGTGACATGGCTCGTTCCTTCATCAGGGGCTGCAAGAATAATTTCAAGTGAATGTTACTGATACAAAAAGTATATAAAGGCAAAAATGAAAAAGACATGGCTTACCTGCATAAAAAGATGGACGATATACAGGTGTTTCCGGTATAAAGATAATAGTGCAATACTTTTGCAAGCTGAAAAAATATTGCTTCTTGAGGAACAGACAAATCAAATACATAATAATTTAGTACTACTAACGGTGCAAAACACTGAATAATGAGAGGAAAATAAAAATGAGGCAACAACAGGCTTTTATTGGAAAAGAAAAAATGTTAAAAGGTGGATTGCATTGTCACACCACCCGCTCAGATGGAAGGGATACTCCCGAAGACGTGATACGCTATCATTATCAGAATGTGTATGATTTACTTGCAATTACAGACCACCGATATTACAACTTGAAAAAAATTTGCACTTATGTTCCGATTACAATTATTCCCGTAATCCTATTTTTTTTGAATGATTGAAATATAAATAATTCTCTGTCCCCTTTTGTTTTTCACGGGTCTTTCGAAAACATGTCGGTGTGGCACCGCAAGAATGGGGGAAAGGATTATATATTAAATATGAAAAGAGGAAACTTACATGAAGGCAATTTGGGCAAAAAAATTACGAAATGAAAAAAATATAATGATTACTTTTCAATATACAATGACACCATCAGAGGATACATCGTTGTCTCTGGCTGCCTCAAATCTGTATCGTCTTTTTGTTGATGGTGAGTTGATCGGATACGGCCCCGCAAGAGCGGCCCACGGGTATTCCCGTTTGGATAACTATTCTCTTGCGAAATGGGCAGCCAGGGAAGTGGTGCTTTCCGTGGAAGTACATTCTGCTAATGTTAACACTTTTTATGTGGTTGACGAGGCTCCTTTTTTTGCGGCAGAGATTAAAAATGGTGAAAACATTGTTGCGACGGCGGAAGATTTTACTGCTTACCACATGACTGAGCGGGTACAGAAAGTTCGTCGCTTCAGCTTTCAGAGATCGTTTACAGAGATATATCATTTGCAGAAAAATCCGGGTTCATTTTATGCAGGGAAAGTTGACGGGCGTATTCCGGTGGAAACCGAAATCGTTGACATGAATCAACTCCTGCCACGTTATGTCAGCTATCCAATGCTGGACAGATGTTCCGCTGCTTTGGTGGAATGGGGTGCAATTGGGTTTGATCCCGATATCAAACCGTGGCGTGACCGGGCATATTTTAACATAGATCCGGTGACTTTGAAAGGATTTTATCCGGATGAGTTGGAGGAGGATTCGGGAGAAGAAGCGGGGCAGTTTACCTACACTGCAGGATGGAATGTCAAAGGTGGTAACTTAACCGGGGAAGAAAACTCGAAGATCGGCAGGATGTCTTATCGAATTTATGATTTTGGACGTACACTTACCGGATTCTTCTCTCTTAAGCTGAAAGCAAATGCAGATACTACATTATATATCATTTTCGATGAAGTTGTCACAGAACATAAAACGCACATGGAAGTATCACCTTTCCGCAATGATTGTTGTAATGTGGTGAAATATACTTTTGCGGCAGGAGATTATGAATTGATTACATTTGAAGCGAACTCTGCCCGTTATGCCACTGTGGTCGTTACGGAAGGTAATGTCCGATTGGACAACTTTGAAATGGTGCTGTATGAAAATCCTGATGTATCAGATTTTGTATATGATTACGGTGATGAACGTTTAAATAAAATTGTTTCAGCGGCAATCAATTCGTTTGCCCAGAATGCAGTGGATGTGTTGATGGATTGTCCATCCAGAGAGAGAGCAGGATGGCTGTGTGACAGTTATTTTTCATCACGGGCAGAGGCACTTTTTACAGGTAAAAATCTGGTTGAAAAAAGCTTTCTCGAAAATTATGCGCTATGTCCTCAGTCTCCGTTTCTGCCGGAAGGAATGATTCCAATGTGTTATCCGGCGGATCATAACGATCGGAAATATATACCGAACTGGTCAATGTGGTATATTTTGGAACTGAACAATTATTGGAAACGAACCGGAGACGAGGCTATACGTGCACTATCAAAGGAAAAAGTGTATGGATTGATACAATTCTTTGAAAAGTATTATAACGAATATGGTTTGTTGGAAAATCTTGAAAGTTGGGTATTTATAGAGTGGAGTAAATGCAATCAACAGGATTATAAAAAGGGTGTGAATTACCCTTCCAATATGTTGTGGGCTTCTGCTCTGGAAGCAGCAGCGGAGTTGTATGATGATCCGCTACTTGCCCGGAGAGGTGCCGACATGAAAAAGACCATTCGTGAATTGTCCTGGAATGGAGAATTCTTTGAGGATAATGCGATTCGTGATGAGGACGGAAGGCTTGTAAAAACGAACCATACTACTGAAACTTGTCAGTATTACGCTTTCTATTTTGACACCATCTCGTGAGGAATATGGAGAACTGTTTGATAAATTGAGGATTCAATTTGGTCCAAAGCGGGATGTGGAGACTGTTTACCCGGAGGTTTATATTTCCAATGCGTTCATGGGAAATTACTTGCGACTGGAACTTTTAATTCGTTTTGGATATTTTGACCAAGTGTTGTCAGAGTGCTGTGATTTCTTCCTTAGTATGGCTGAGATGACCGGTACATTATGGGAGCATTCGCGACTGACTGCAAGTCTGGATCATGGATTTGCCTCTATGGCTGCAGTGTATATTGATGAGTGCAGGAAAAATTTGAGAAATGATACATAGAGAGTAACTGAATAAAAAATGGAAAAAAATGCAGGATGTCTGTTGCTTGTCAAATTTTTTTGACATTTGTATAATAAAAGATATGAAATGATCCAACAGGAGGGATAAATAAATGAACTTCTTACCAAAAAAGATAAAAGGAAAAACATACATAAGATATTTTTTTTCATACTTTATTATTTTTTCTTTATTGATTTTGGGTTTTTTCTTTATTATCAGAAATCAGCTTTCCAAACGATACCTAGAACAGCTCAGTATCCAGTCAGAGGTACAGGTAGATAATGTGGCTGCGGAGTTAACAGATGATTTGGTGTTCTTATCACAGATAGATGAATCTCTATGCACAAATATCCAGTTGATCATGTCACGCCATAGTACAGACAGATGGCAAGAATATCAGGCATATCAGGAGATAAAGAAATATGATTTCTCCAATAAATTAATCAATGCCATATGTTATTTGCCAAGTAATGCCAATAGGGTTCTTACATCAAATTATACAGTATCCTATAAAGATAACATATTTCACATTGTCGATGTAAATTATTATGAAGAGGATCAAGTATTTTATTTTCATCCGGAATCCTATTTTAATGCTTCCAGTGGACAGTTGATTCCTGTATACAATGATACAGACTCCTGCTTGATTTATTTTCCCGCACAAAACGTCCGGAGAGAATATATCTTTTTTTCATTCTCGATACAAATGAGATAAGACAGCGTATGAAAAGTCTTGTTTCCGATGCTATGCCGGCAGTCGCTTTAATTGATGCCGACGGGAGGATCATTACCGGAATAAATTGTGCGCAGTTTGAGCCATACATGGAATCTTTTGAACTGGAAGATGGCATCTATGAGATAGAATCCAATATTTCAATATACGTGAATAAAGGAATAGCCAATGGATTTTCCCTGATATCATTGATATCCAATGACTCTTTGCACCATCAGTTAGGAGAAGCATTTGCCAGTTCCTATTTAATTCTTTTTTTGATTGGTTGTGCAGGCTTTTTATTGGTTTTCTTTGCCATGAAAATTACTTATCTGCCGCTTCATGAGCTGACACACAAAATTGTATCTGACGCATCTTCCAAACATGAGTATCTGGCGCAATTAGATGCTGCCTTTGCAAATGTGTTGGAACAAAATCAAGTATTGGAGTCTAAATTTGAGAATTATAGGCTTTCTGTAAAGAAATCATTGTTGGATTCTGTGTTATCATCGAATTATGCAGATGGGCAAACTGCTTTACCTAATATTGACCAGTTATTTGATACAAAATCAAGAAAAGAAATATATGCAGTACAAATGAAATCTTGCGATGATCCCTTTCCTTATCTCGGTGTTCAGAAAATTTTTCAGGAAGCACTTCCCGGCAATGATTCCTGCATTATTCTGAAAACGGATACAAACAGTGCCTTATTCCTCATAAATTATACAGGACCGGAGATAAATAAAGGCGAAAAACTAAAGGTGTTGCTAAATGATTTTTACAAAAAATGGGGCTTGCTTTCTAGTATCAGTAACGGTACCGGTTCTCCTATGGATATTCCAGCTTTGTGCGAAAATGCGATATATGCCAGTAGGCGATGGCCAAAGATTCCGGTTGTAGATTATAAATCATTGCCCTCTGTCAGCACCTCCTTCGAATACCCGTATGATCAGTTAGAGCAGTTGACGGAGAGTCTGAGTGATAATAATTTTTTTGCAGCCAGGAGCATATTAAAATACATCTTTCAGATTATTGATGACTCCGTTCTGAAGGAAAACCCTCTGCCTGACTTTTATGTTCGTAGTATCCTGATCGACCTAACCATTATTATTGCCAACTATATGAATCAGGCAAAAATCAACTTTAAATCCTATGATGATCTTTTTTATGAAACACTCTATTTTTGTCGAAGCTGTCCTTATACAGAAAAAGCAAAAGAGATAGCAGCTAATATTCAGCAACTTCTGGATATTTGTGAACAGGAAGCAGGTACACATGTCACTTCTGCACAAATCAAACAGCTGATTGAGGAATCCTACTGTCAGCCGGATTTCTCGATTTACGAGCTGGCAGATAAACTTAAGTTGAGTTTTTCACATACGAGTAACCTGGTTAAAAAAGAACTGAATCAGAATTTTTCAGATTATCTTTGGAAATTGCGTTTAGAAAAAGCCAAAGAACTCCTTGAACGGACAGATATGTCTGTTGATGAAATCAGTTCGGCGGTAGGCTATATAAGTGCATCCAGTTTTCGAAGAAAATTTAAGCAGGAGATCGGACTTACACCATCCCAGTTTCGTGAGACGAGTGTGACTAAGTGAATCCATGTAAATATAATAGTGCAATACTTTTGCAAGCTAAAAAAGTATTGCTTCTTGAATCGTGTTTAAATCAAATTTATAATACAGCTATCGGTGCAAAAGCACTGAATAATGAGAGGCCTCTCAAATAAAAAACAACTGAAAATGGTTAAGGAGGAAAAAGCTTATGAAATTCAAAAGTTTGACAGCACTTTTACTTGCGTCAACGATGGCGATCACAACACTCGTTGCTTGCGGAGATACTACAAGTACCGCAGATAACAAAGAATCTTCTGCTTCTACAACATCTTCAGTAGCAACTGAAAAAACAGAAAGTACATCTGGTGATAATGCTGCAACAGAGGATAAAGGAATTACATTCCCTCTGGATGAAACCATGAATTTTACATGCTTTGCTTATGCAGATACAGATATTAATTGTAGGCTGGATGAAAATCATATATGGAAATATCTTACCGAAGAGAGAGCAAATATTACAGTTGATCTTACCCTCGCTGAATCTACAGATATTAAAGAGAAGAGAAATCTCACTTTATCTAGTGGAGACTATCCTGACTTCTTCTTCAAGGGAGGTTTTGGTTTTGATGATGTTAATGAATACGGTGCGCAGGGTATCTTCATTCCACTGGAAGATTTAATGCGGGAATATGCTCCTAATTTCTGTGCAGCTATGGATGCATCAAATGGATGGGACTATATCACTTCTCCTGATGGGCATGTATATTCATTCCCCATGGAAAATGAACATTATCTGTACACAAGAACAAATTTCTGGCTCAATAAAGTATGGATGGATAATCTTGGCTTAGAAGAACCTCAGAGCTTTGATGATTATTACAATATCTTAAAGGCATTTAAAGAAAAAGATGCCAATGGAAACGGAGATCCTAATGATGAAATTCCGCTTGCTCTTGCTACTCCAGGCGACTACACTTTTAAATATCTTTTAGTATATGAAGATGATTATTCATATAGTTATGATTACAACGTTGGATTTACTGCTGATGGCGAAATCATTAATGTATATACTGATGAATCCTTCAAAGAGTTGCTTGCTTATTCAAGAAAACTGTATGAAGAAGGGCTTGTGAACGATGACTGTTTTGTAATTGATGATGCTGCAAGAACCGCAAAAGGAAGCTCTGCAGATATATATGGTTCATTCTCCTCTATTGCTTCATTTATTACTGCCGGCTCAGAGCGAGGAAATAATTATATTATGATGTCTCCATGGGCAGATACTATGTTTAGAAGAAAACCATGGGCTGCAGGTGCATTAACAATTACCGATGCTTGTGAAAACCCTGAAGTGCTTGTTGCTTGGGCTGATTACTTATATACAGAAGAAGGTGCTATGACTGCTTGGGCAGGCATTGAAGGTGAAACTTATGAAATCGTAGATGGAATTAGAAAGCAGATCGTTTACAAAGATGCTGCTGACGCAGAGAAACACAAAGGTATTAGTATTAACGGTGGTGTTTCAATGCCTACATTGATCAAACCTGAAAAGTTTGTTGCAATAATCGACTATGAAGCTGAACCTAATACAGCTCATCTGGAAGCTGAGAGAGAAGAGTCATGGAACAAAGCAATCAATCCTGTATTCCTGAAGTTTACAGAGGACGAAAATGAACAAATCAGCTTCCTGAAAGCGGATATTAATTCATATCAGGATGAATATTTGGCAAAGGTTGTTACCGGTGAACTTTCTCTGGAAGACAGCTGGGATAACTATGTTAAGACCATGGAATCTATGGGTGTCAATGATTTGGTAGAAATTTACAAGACAGTATATGACAGATGTTATAAATAAACTGTTATAAGTATGTGAAGGCAGAGGAATGATAACATTCCTCTGTCTTTTACAGGAGACATTGAAGAAAGGACGAAACAGAATGAAAAAATGCTTTGCAAAAAATAATTCTTTTTTTGCAGGACTTCGAAAGGAGTTGCAAAGAAACTGGATTCTTTATTTGATGATTGTGCCGGTATTGGCATATTTTATTATTTTTTCTTATGTTCCCATGTACGGTGTTACATTGGCATTTAAAAAATACAATGCAAAGCTGGGAATCCTGGGAAGCCCATGGGTTGGACTGAAGTATTTTCAGAGATTTTTTACTGCGTACAACTTTAAACAATTGATCACAAATACGTTCACAATCAGTGCGTATTACCTGTTGGCAAGTTTTCCGCTTTCGATTATTTTCGCACTGTGTTTGAATTATGTAACGAATAAACCTTTGAAAAAAACAGTTCAAATGGTATCTTATGCACCACATTTTCTCAGTACAGTAGTGCTCTGCAGTATGGTTACACTTTTTATGCATAAAGATACAGGCATATTTAATACACTGCGTAATCTTGTGGGATTGGAATCTGTACAGTTTCTGGCTAAGCCGGAATGGTTTAAGTCGATTTATGTATGGTCAGGCGTCTGGCAGCACATGGGTTTTGATTCTATTATTTATATTTCTGCATTAGCAGGAGTAGATTATCAAATGCATGAAGCTGCTATTATTGATGGAGCAACCAAAATACAGAGAATGAGATATGTTGATCTTCCTTCTATTAAGCCTACGATTATCATGCTGCTGATTCTGAAAATCGGTGGTTTGGCGAATGTTGGTTTTGAAAAAGTATTTCTTCTTCAGAATGATCTAAATAAATCTGCATCTGCCATCATTTCCACTTATACATATGAAGTGGGGTTATTAGATAGTGACTATTCGTATTCTACAGCGATTGGATTGTTCAACACAATTATAAATATAATATTATTGGTGTCAGCCAATGCATTTTGCAAAAAAGTGACTGATGAAAGTTTATTCTAGAGAGGAGAGCGGGATGAAAAATAATTTATCAGAAAAAAAGTTCAAGCGATCCTATGGAGATAAAATTTTTGATATTGTAAATGTGCTTCTTATGGTTGCTTTGTTGATTGTTTTTATCTGGCCCCTATGGTTTGTAGTAATTGCGTCCTTAAGTGATCCTAGCCAGGTATATTTAGGGAATGTATTAGTTCTGCCAAAGGGATTCAGATTAGATGCGTATAAAGAAATGTTTGCTTATGAAAGGATATGGATTGGGTATGGTAATACCGTTTTATATACAGTAGTGGGAACCTTACTGAACCTGATTATGACGATTTGTTGTGCTTATCCCCTTTCAAGAAAAAATTTCAAGCCGAGGAAAGTGTTACAGTGGGTGTTCATGTTCACCATGTATTTTAGTGGAGGTTTGATCCCGTCTTATCTGGTGATGAAAAACTTAGGACTGGTGAATACACGTGCAGCCATGGTGATAACCGGAGCCATGTCTGTCTACAACATGCTTATTGTGCGCTCATATTTCCTGAATAGTATTCCGGAAGAATTAAATGAAGCGTCTATTTTGGATGGTGCTAATGAAGCACAGTATTTGATAAAGGTGGCATTGCCATTGTCTAAACCGGTAATCGCAGTAGTTGGACTTTATTATGCTTTAGGACATTGGAACGACTTCTATACAGCGTTGATATATATCAATGAAAGAAATTATCAACCCCTGCAATATGTTTTGAGGGAGATTTTGATATTGAGTGAAACTATTGAGTCGATTATGCAGCTGAGTCCTGAAGAAATAATGAGAAAACTCCAATTACAGCAAACATTAAAGTATAGTACGATCATTGCGGCATGTCTTCCGATGTTGTGCGTGTATCCGTTCATTCAGAAGTATTTTGTAAAAGGCGTTATGGTTGGAGCGGTTAAAGGATGATTGCGCCCTGAAAGACTGCATTGTCCGGCTTTTTTGAAGATTATAATAATAAGGAGCAGGAAAATATGTCTATTCAATATTATTCTGATAGTAAGATTTTTAAATTGGATTCACAAAATACAAGCTATGTTTTACAGGTAGAATCCCATGGTTATTTGCTGCACCTCTACTATGGAGCACTTATTCCGGACGCTGAACTGGGATATCTTTCCTATACTTGCTATCATCAACACCATATGCCCCGTGTTGAAATGGAAGGTCCTGTTTATTTTAGTAAAGATGTGAATCGTATGGAATATTCATGCAATGGTTGCGGGGATTTCCGGGGAAGTGCACTGTCAATAGTTGGTTCGATAGGAACAGCTGACACCGATATTCAATATGTCTCTCATAAGATTTATGAAGGGAAGCCTAAAATTGAAGGACAGCCTGCAACATATGCAGAGGAAAATGAAGCCCAAACCTTGGAGATTCTTTGCAAGGATCATGTAAGTGGTGCAGAGGTAACGCTTTTCTATACTGTTTTTTCGAATTACGGTGCAATGACACGTCATGTTGCAGTGCGAAACACCTCTGATTCGGCAATGAATATTCAACGGGTATTCAGTACTTGTCTTGATTTCCATGATGCGAGAGATATGGACGTTATACATTTGTACGGAAACTGGGGAAGAGAACAGAGATTTGAACGTACATCGCTGTTGCACGGAACCCAATCGGTTGGCAGTAAACGAGGCGGCTCTTCCCATATGCACAATCCCTTTATCGCTATTTGTTCACATGACGCGACAGAGGAATTTGGTGACGTATATGGTATAAATCTGGTCTACACAGGTAATTTCATGGCTTCTGCTGAGATGGATTGTGATGGTGGAGCGAGAGTACTTATGGGCATCAATCCCGATGGCTTTTCATGGTGTCTTGAAGCGGGAGAGGTTTTTTATACCCCTGAAGCAGTAATGGTGTATTCAAATGAAGGCCTTGGAGGCATGAGCCGAATATTCCATCGTCTTTACAGGAACAATCTTTGCAGGGGACCTTGGAAGAATAAAAAACGTCCTATATTGATCAATAACTGGGAAGCGACCTATTTTGATTTTAACGAGGAAAAGTTATATGACATTGCAAAGACTGCCTCAGAGCTGGGCATTGAAATGCTTGTAATGGACGATGGCTGGTTTGGCAGTCGAAATTCCAGTGAATCCGCTCTTGGCGATTGGTTTGTCAATGAAGAAAAGTTAAAGGGCGGACTCGGAAAGTTGACCGAACACGTAAATGCTCTCGGTATGAAATTTGGTATCTGGTTCGAGCCTGAGATGGTGTCCCGTGACAGTGAATTGTTCCGGACTCACCCCGAATGGGCTTTACAGACGCCCGGTCGCCATATGAGTATTGCACGTCATCAGTATGTGCTGGATATGAGTCGTCAGGATGTTCGTGATTATCTTTTCGATTGTATAAAAAAGGTATTGGATAATGCCAATATCGCTTACGTAAAATGGGACTTCAACCGTAGTTTAACCGAGGTGGGAAGTGCATTGCTTGAGAACAAGCGTCAACAGGAGGTCTTCCACCGTTATGTGCTGGGTCTTTATGATTTGCTTGAAAAGTTACTGAATGCTTACCCGGATCTTTTATTAGAGGGTTGTGCCAGCGGCGGCGGACGTTTTGATCCTGCATGGCTCTATTATGCGCCTCAGATATGGACGAGTGACGACACCGATGCTATCGAAAGGCTGGATATTCAATATGGAACTTCCATGTGTTATCCTTCGTCAGCTATGGGTTCACACGTTTCGGCTTGTCCCAATCATCAGATAGGCAGAAATACATCGCTTCAAACACGCGGAGACGTGGCAATGGCGGGTACATTCGGATATGAGTTGGATATTACAAAACTCAGTGATGAGGAGAAAGAGATCGTACGCAAGCAATGTGCTGATTATCACAAATATTATGATGTTATTCATTATGGTGATCTTTACAGACTGATATCTCCTTGGAAAGACCGCACGCGTTGTGCGTGGAGCTATGTTTCGGAAGATAAGAGTGAGGCTTTTGTTACATATGTGGTTATCCGCTGTGATATTCATGAGCGATATTATTTGAGACTTGCAGGACTGGATCCCAATCGCCGTTATCTCAATGAGACAACAGGACAAATCCTGTCAGGAAGTACATGGATGAATGCGGGCATATGTATTCAGGAGAGGTTACAGGATTTTACTTCTCGCACGTTCCATTTTGTTGCAGTGGATTAATGAATACAAAAGTAAAACCAAGGAGTTTTTATGAAAAAAAGTTTGGATGTAATAAAGGAGTTTGGAATTATTACCATTGCATCGGCGATTGTGGCTGCGTCTGATTTTTTCTTCCTGGTACCAAGCAATGTGCCTGTGGGAAGTATAATCGGTCTGGCAATCGTGCTGACTAATTTCATTCCGCTGTCTGTAGCGTCAATCAATATGATTATAAACGTAGCATTGCTGATGGTTGGATTTTTGCTGCTTGGAAGAGAATTCGGTGTCAAAACCATTTATACCTCGATCCTGATACCGGGTCTTATAGGCGTTTATGAAGCTATTTTTCCAAACTATACTTCCATTATGGGCGATCCTTTTCTGGATGTGATCTGCTCTCTCTTTCTGCTGTGCTTCGGACAGGCAATCCTGTTCCAAAGAAATGCTTCCTCCGGTGGTTTGGATATTGTGGCAAAGCTGATGAATAAATTTTTACATATGGATCTGGGCCGCGCCATGTCCACCTCCGGAATGCTGATTGCTCTGTCCTCCATGTTCGTTAGCGATGCAAAGATCGTAGTATTGAGTGTACTTGGGACCTACTTATCTGGTGTCGTGCTGGATTACATTATTTTTGGATTTGACATGAAAAAGCGCGTCTGCATCATTTCCAAAAAACAGGAAGAGATCCGCGCCTATATATTAAACGAGATTCAAAGCGGTGCTACCGTTTATGAGGTCTATGGCGCATACAATATGGATGTTCACAAAGAAATCGTTACCATCGTGGATAAAAATGAGTACGCAAAGCTGATGAGCTTTATTGAAAAAAACGACAAAGAAGCTTTTATAACCGTTTATTCAGTCAATAAAGCAATCTATCGCCCGAAGAATAAAAATTTATAAAAGAACCATCAACTTGCAAATTGTTTAAAATTACCTGTTGTCAAATGCCCCAACATTGGCTATAATATACTTAACCTGAGATGCACGACAACTCCTGTTAGTTTTGAACCTACATTTACTTTAAACGGGATTCCTATATTGCCAAGTGGCTGTCAAGCCCTCACTCATTTGAGGATTGGAAGGGAAGGCAAAAGCTTTGGTTGCGGATTTACCCACCTGGCGAGAGCTAGGAGTCAAAAGGCAGGAACCGGCATCTTGGGGGAATAATACATGGGATAAGTGTAATACACAATACCAAAGCGTTGAGATACCAATGATAAGAGAGCAGTCCGGTGTGGCTGCTCTTTTCTAATCATGTATAAAAAAGTCGGACAAGAGGGTAAGCGATGGATTTTAAAGAACGGGAAAATAAACTGAGCAAATCTCAGCGAATGCAGCTGAAAGCATTGGCCTGTATCCTGGGCATTGTACTGCTGCTGATTCTGCTGGTCTGCAGACTGTTCAGTGCCATATTACAGTGGATAGAGCCGGAGCCTGTCATCAGGAATCTTTATAACGTGTGGATTATGGAGACAGGAGAGAATCATCTGAAAGTTTTTGAAGAGGGACTTGAGAAAGTTTATGAGTGCGAAGAAGGTGTAATGATACCTGAGGAAGCCAGAGAACAGGTGGCTGATATCGTGCTTTCTGATGAGAAGGTTGCACGGGTTCAGGTAAAATCACATAAAATAAATGGTAAGGTTCTGGCAGTAGATTCGGAAGGTATCGAACTGGAGGGGGTAGGAAAGTATGCACTGACTGAAAGAGTCAAAGGCTACCGGCTCTATGATACCTTGACGATGTGTACGGGGCAGGATTTGCTGATCGGTTATGATTTTGCGGACTTTGTGCTGGAGGATGGTAAAATCTGTGCCATTCTGATGGTAAAAGAAGAGGTGATGGAATATATCAGAGTTCTGATAAAATCCGGGGATTATAAAGCAACGCTGCACGATAGACTTACCATAACCTCTGATGCCGATTATACAATATGCTATGAGTCCGGTGGGCAGACAGTGGAGGAACTACATAAAGCCGGAGAGGTTTGTGAGGTAGATGAAAACAGTCATTGGCTGAAAGAAGGCAGGATTCGCATTGTGCCATCTGTATTGACCGGAAAAGTCATTCTGCAAAATGTGAGTAGAAATCAGGGAATACCGGCTTATCGCGGAACAATAGAAGTGATGAATACCGGGAAGGGATTGGCTGTCATCAATGAGGTGCTTTTGGAAGAATATCTTTATAGTGTGGTACCGAGTGAAATGCCGGCTTCTTATCCTGCAGAAGCCTTGAATGCCCAGGCTGTCTGTGCCAGAACTTATGCATACAAGCACATGCTCCATGCGGGTCTGCCTGAATATGGGGCTCATGTGGACGACAGTACCGGATATCAGGTCTATAACAATATTGCAGAGCAGGAAGCTGCCACTACTGCAGTAAAAGAGACATATGGGCAAATTTTGTTTTGGGAAGAGGGCGCTGCACCGGCTGATACCTATTATTATTCTACTTCCTGCGGTGTGGGAAGCGATGCCGACGTATGGAGTGTGGAAAGCGGCGGCAGTCCGGCGTATTTGACCTCACAGCTGATCAATCGGACTGAAATGGCTAATTTCATAGCCGGATCGGCAGGAACAACAGCTGAAGTGGCAGGAACGACTAGCGGAGCGGAAGTAGTAACTTCAGAAGCAACAGCATCAGAAGCAGAAAGAACGGAAGCCCCGGATTTAACCAGGGAAGAAGATTTTGCCCGGTTTATCTGTTCTAAAAACGTGGATGATTATGAAGTATCAGAAAGCTGGTATCGCTGGCAATATGAGAAAGAATCCATCGATTCTGATACGATCTGCCAGCGACTGAAGGAGCGCTATCAGGCCAATCCTTCCAGGATACTGACCCTGCAGCAAGACGGAACGTATAAAAGTGAGGATGTGAAAGGGTGGAATCATATCCTGAATTTGGAGATTACAGAGCGGGGAGCAGGAGGCGTGGCGAAGGAACTGCTTCTTACGACAGATAAAGAGACATATCTGATTTTTACAGAATACAATATCAGATACATACTCTGTGACGGGGAAACCAAGGTTTTCAGGCAGGATGGCAGTCAGGCTTCGGCACCCACACTGCTTCCCAGTGGTTTTTTCCTGTTAGAGACTGTTAAAGAGAAGGAAAATGTGGTAGGATATTATTTGACAGGTGGCGGATACGGCCATGGAGTGGGGATGTCTCAGAACGGTGCACGGAACATGGCAGCGGAGGGCAGGACAGCGCAGGAGATTCTGGCGTTTTTCTATCAGGGATGTCTGCTTCTAAACGTATATGAATGATGAAGTGAGGAGACCTAAAAGGTGTTGAAACTTATTTTTACCGTGCGAAAGCTTGCCGGACAAATGAAGAAAGAGAATATCAGTGCATTTGCGTCAAGTGCTGCTTTTTTCCTGTTTTTATCCATTGTGCCGATGCTGATCATGATATGTACGATTATTCCTTTTACGCCGCTGACGGAGGAAAACCTGCTGACTGCTGTGACGGATTTTACGCCTGATCTTATGGATCCGTTGGTTGCCAGCCTGATTTCCGATGTGTATGACAAATCAGCGGGAATCTTGTCTGTAGCTGCACTGGCAACCTTATGGTCTGCGGGGAAAGGCGTCCAGGCTCTTGTGTGGGGTCTGAATGCTGTCAATGATGCAGAAGAGGAGAGGAACTTTTTTCTGCTTAGAGTGATTTCTTCTCTATATACCTTTGTTATGCTGATCGTGTTGATTTTGTCCCTGTTTATCATGGTCTTTGGAAATCAGCTGGTAATATTGGTGCTGCACAGGGTTCCGCAGATCAGAATTTTGTTTGAATTCCTGATGCATTTCAGATTCCTGGCGGTGTGGCTGGTGCTGACGATTCTCTTTGCGGCCGTTTATGCATACGTACCGGCTAAAAAGCTGCATTTTAAGGACCAGATTCCGGGAGCAACTTTTACAGCAGTGGCTTGGAGTATTTTTTCCTGGTGCTTTTCCCTGTATGTGGGCAGGGGGGATTCGTATTCTATTTACGGCAGCTTGTCCATCATTGTCATTATCATGATCTGGCTTTATGTCTGTATGTATATCATGATGATCGGGGCATATCTCAATCGATGGTGGGGAGAAGAGAACGGATTGGTTGGAAATTTAAAAAGTAGTACTTGACATTTACCCTGTAAATCACTAAAATAAAGAAAGATATTAGAAAAGCAATGAAGGTGTACAGTAGAGTATCATTTTCTTTCAGAGAGAGGAAGTCAGCGGCTGGAAGCTTCCTTAAGTTCAGATGATCCCTCGAAGTTCCCACCGGAGCTGCATGGGCGAGAGCAATGGTAACCTGTGACGTGGAGGCGCGTTAAGCTTAATGAAGAGCCCAAAGGACTTTGAGAATGATATCTTAAGTCATTGGGAATATGGGTGGTACCGCGGAAATCTTTTCGTCCCTTGTAGCAAGCTACAAGGGTTTTTTTGCGCGATAAGCAGAGCCAAGTGCTCGGATGAATGGAAATGTGTGCGTGCACACATTTCCATGAAGAAGAGCATTTGGCGAGCAACGCGAGCCTTGTGTCGCGAAGCGATACAAGGCTGCTTATCGCAGATGACAGGCGAACCCCTTGGCGAGCAAAGCAAATTTAAATTTTTTACAGGAGGCACTATGAACGCTAATTTGGAACAGATCAAGCAAGAGATCATTGCTGGTGCAGAAGAATTAAATTCTTCAAAAGAAGTGTATGAATTCAAAAAGAAATATCTGGATGGCAAGGCCGGTAAGATCGGTCTGCTGATGAAGGAAATGAAAAACATTCCCCCTGAGCAGAGAGCAGATTATGGTAAGGGTGTCAATGCGCTGAAGGAATGGGCACTTACCTACCTGGGTGAGATGGATGTGAAAATGAAAGCAAAGGAGCTGCAGAACCGCTACGAGTCTGAGAAAATTGACATTTCTCTCCCCGCAGTAGAATCTGAAGAAGGAAATCTTCATCCCATCACTCTGATTCGCAATCAGCTCATCGATGTATTTGCAGGAATGGGATTTGAGATTTTTGAGGGAACTGAGATTGAGACCGACTATTACAATTTTACAGCGTTAAATACCCCTCAGGATCATCCGGCAAGAGATATGCAGGACACATTCTATCTGTCACCGGAGTTTCTCTTGAGAACACAGACCTCTGCAGGACAGATTCATGTCATGGAGAGCAAGAAACCGCCTATTAAGATTTTGTCTCCCGGTAAGGTATTCCGTTCTGATGATGACGCTACGCATTCTCCTATGTTTACCCAGATGGAAGGTCTGGTAGTAGACAAGGGTATCACACTTTGCGACCTTCAGGGTATGCTGGATGTATTTGTTAAGAAGATTTACGGAGAGGGTACCAAGACCAGACTTCGTCCTTCTTACTTCCCTTTCACTGAGCCTTCTGTAGAGGTAGACTGCAGCTGTTTTGAATGCGGAGGAAGTGGCTGTAAGCTATGTAAAGGAACAGGCTGGATCGAAATCCTGGGTGCCGGAGTGGTAAACAACAAAGTACTGGAGAACTGCGGTGTGGATCCCAATGAATACAGCGGCTTTGCATTCGGTATCGGTATTGAGCGTACTGCAATGTTAAAATACGGCATCAACAATATTAAATTATTGTTTGAATCCGATTTACGTGTATTAAAACAGTTGAACGACTAATCAGAAAGGTAAGGTAAAGAAATATGATCACACCCCTTAGTTGGTTAAAGGAATATGTTGATATAGATATTACACCCCAGGAGTTGCAGGATAAGTTATTTTCCTGCGGCTTCGAAGTAGAAGAATTGTATGAAGTAGGAAAAGATATCAGTAAGGTAGTCGTAGGTAAGGTGCTTACCTGTGAGGCTATTCCGGATACACACCTGCATGTATGCCAGGTAGACTGTGGCGAGCATGGTACATTCCAGATCTGCTGTGGTGCAGACAATGTGGCAGCAGGAGGAAAGTTCCCAGCAGCTTTAGTAGGCGCTACCGTATATGCTACTGCAAAGGATCATAAGACTGTAGAAGGTGTAATGACCATTGGAAAAGGCAAGCTTCGCGGCTATGAATCCCACGGTATGCTTTGCTCCGGCGTAGAGCTCGGTGTCAGCGAAAATATGTATCCCGGTGCGGGCTACAACGGCCTTCTGGTGCTTCCTGAGGATGCCCCGGTTGGTGCAGATGTTAAGCCGATCTTAGGCCTGGATGACTGGATCTTTGATATTGCCATTACTGCTAACCGTCCGGATTGCCAGAGTATTTTCGGTATTGCCAGAGAGGTTGCTGCCGTTCTGGAAAAAGAATTAAAGATGCCGGATGTAAGCTATACAGAAACAGAAAACAAGCTTGCCGGATTTAAAGTAGCAGTAGACTGTCCTGATCTGTGTCCCAGATACAGCGCCCATTACGTGACAGATGTTACCATAGGAGAATCTCCCGCATGGATGAAGAGAAGACTGGCTCTGGTAGGCATTGATGCCATTTCCAATGTGGTGGATATTACCAACTATATTTTGAAAGAACTGGGTCAGCCCATGCATGCTTTTGACCTGACCACACTGGAAGGCAATGCCATTCAGGTAAGAAGAGCAGCTGACGGAGAGAAGATCACTACCCTGGATGGTCAGGAACTGACACTGACAGATGCCAATATGGTAATCTGTGACGGCGTAAAGCCTGTTGCTCTGGCAGGTGTTATGGGAGGATTGAATTCTGAGATCCGTGACACTACAAGTGCTGTTTTGTTCGAATCTGCCAAATTTGCCCGTGACAATATCCGCAGAACCTCCAGAGCACTCGGCAAGCGTTCTGATTCCAGCGCCCGTTATGAAAAGGGTGTAGACGAATATGCAACGGTTATGGCAATGAAGCGTGCCCTTCATCTGATTGAGGAGCTTGGCTGCGGTAAAGTGGGCCGCACACATGTGGATGTCAATACCGGCAATAGCGTAGAGCCCAGAGAGCTTACCGTAAGCGTTAAAAAAGTAAATGATTGTCTTGGTATTGTAGTGCCCAATGAGGAAATACTTAAGATTATGACCAATCTGGCTTTCGAGCCTAAGATGGATGGGGATTCCCTCATTCTTCAGGTACCTGCTTATCGTGAAGATATGGAAACATATCAGGATGTGGCAGAAGAAGTGATCCGTATGTATGGTTATGATCATGTGGTTCCTGCCTTCATGCCTTCAGCACAGGTTACCATCGGTGGACTGAACCTGCAGCAAAAGAGTGAGCTGAAGCTGAAGAAAGCATTGTGCAGCGTAGGTGCTTACGAGTGTATTCATTATTCCTTCTTCTCACCTGCAGACCTTGACATGCTGAAATTGCCCCAGGATGCCGTGGAGCGCAAGACCATCAGACTTATGAATCCGATCAGTGATGAATTGTCCCTGATGAGAACCACCCTGGCAGCATCCATGATCAATGCAATTGCGCGTAACCAGAAGAGAGGTAATCTGGAGGGAAGATTATTTGAAATCGGCAATGTATTTATGCCCTATGAGCTTCCTTTGACTCAGTATCCGGATGAAAAGCCCAGACTGTGCGTAGGTATTTTCGGTAAAAAGGAATCCTTCTATACCATGAAGGGTATAGCTGAGAAGATTGCTGATACTCTGCAGTTAGAGTTTACGTATGAAAATATGAGTAATACTTTCCTGCATCCTTACCAGACGGCACGTATTTTGTGCAATGGAGCAGAAATCGGTTACTTTGGAAAGCTTGCCTATGATGTTGCAGATGAACAGGATCTTCGTACCCCTGCATTTATTCTGGAAATGGATCTTAAGGTAGTATCCCAGTGGTACGGCAAGAAGCCTGTATTCAAGCCTTTGCCTAAGTTCCCTGAGGAACAGCGTGACCTGGCTTTGGTAATGAGCAAGGAGATCACCTGTGGGGAGATTGAAGCGGTTATGAAGGAAAGCTGCAAATACATCACAAACATTTCTCTCTTTGATATTTATGAGGGAGAACAGATTGCGGCTGATAAGAAGAGCATGGCCTTTACAGTGGTATTCACACCCAAAGATGAGGCATTTGGTGCGGAATCTGTTGATGGATTCGTAAAGAAAATTTTAAAGCAGCTAAATAAGAAGTACGGTGTGGAACTTAGAAGCTGACAAATAGATTGTAAAGTAATTTAGATTAAGAAGTTTGGGCAGAAATGCCCGGAATTGGAGGCAAAATGGAACGAAAAAATACTTGGGAAACTTACAATGAAGCCCAGTTAAAAGAACTGGAAACATTAAATGAAGGATACAGAGAGTTCCTTGATAACAGTAAGACCGAGCGTGAGTGTATCGACACCATTGTAAATACCGTAGAAGCAGCAGGCTATAAAGAACTGGAAACACTGATTGCAGAAGGTAAGACCTTGAAAAAAGGCGATAAAGTATACAGCGTATGGATGAATAAATCCATCGCTATGTTCCAGATCGGTACCAAACCTATGACAGAAGGCATGAACATTCTGGGCGCTCACATTGACAGCCCCAGACTGGACATCAAGCAGAATCCTCTTTATGAAGACGGCGGTTTTGCTTATCTTGACACCCATTATTACGGTGGCGTAAAGAAGTATCAGTGGGTAACCATTCCTCTTGCACTTCACGGTGTCGTAGTAAAGAAAGACGGTACAACCATTGAACTGAATGTAGGTGAAAATGAAGATGATCCCGTATTCTTCATTTCAGACCTGCTGATTCACCTGTCTCAGGAGCAGCTGGAAAAGAAAGCTGCCAAGGTCATCGAAGGAGAAGCACTTGACCTGATCGTAGGCAACAAGCCTATCAAAGTAGGACCTAAGGCAGAAGATAAGAATGCCGATGGCAAGAAAGAGACCGTAAAGGAAGCTGTGAAAGCAGGCATCCTGGATATCCTGAAAAACCAGTACGATATGGAAGAAGAGGACTTTATCTCCGCAGAACTGGAAGTAGTTCCTGCCGGTAAAGCAAGAGAAGCAGGCTTCGACCGCAGCATAATCCTTTCCTATGGTCAGGACGACAGAGTCTGTGCATATACCTCTCTGATGGCTATGCTGGATACCAAAGAGACGGAGAGAACCATGTGCTGTATCCTGGTAGACAAGGAAGAAATCGGTTCCGTAGGCGCTACCGGTATGCAGTCCAGATTCTTTGAAAATGCAGTGGCAGAAGTGATGAATCTCTGTGGCGAATACAGTGAGCTGAATGTGCGCAGATGTCTGGCACGTTGCTGCATGCTTTCTTCCGATGTAAGCAGTGCTTATGACCCTTCCTATGCAGGAAGCTTTGATAAGAAAAATGTAGCTTACCTGGGTGGCGGTATGGTACTGAATAAGTTCACCGGTTCCAGAGGAAAATCCGGTTCCAACGATGCCAACGCAGAATACCTGGCTCATATCAGAAAAATTTATGAGGAAGCAGGCGTCAACTTCCAGACCGCAGAGCTTGGCAAAGTAGACCTGGGCGGTGGCGGAACCATCGCTTATATCCTGGCACTGTATGGCATGAATGTCATCGACAGCGGCGTGGCAGTTCTTAATATGCATGCTCCCTGGGAAGCTACCAGCAAGGCTGATGTGTATGAGACCTACCGTGGATATCGCGCTTTCGTAGAAAAAGCAGGAATGTAATATAAATTTGCCGTGTATCAGATGCATGGCTGATAAAGGAATCAATATGACAGAACTGAAAAAATCAGATTTTTATTTTGATCTGCCTCAGGAACTGATTGCCCAGGACCCGCTGGAGGACCGTTCGTCCTCCAGGCTCCTGGTGTTAAACAAGGACACCGGGGCAGTGTCTCATCATATTTTTAAAGAAATTATAGATTATCTGCATCCGGGAGACTGTCTGGTACTGAACAATACCAAGGTCATTCCGGCAAGGCTTTTAGGAGAGAGAGAAGGCACCGGCGCCCATGTGGAGGTGCTTTTGTTAAAGCGCAGAGAAGCGGATGTGTGGGAAACTCTTGTAAAGCCCGGAAAGAAATGTAAGCCCGGAACGAAACTGGTATTCGGAGATGGTTTGTTAAAAGCAGAAGTACTGGAAACAGTAGAAGAAGGCAACCGCCTGATTCGTTTTGAGTATCAAGGTATCTGGGAAGAGGTGCTTGACCGCCTGGGTGAAATGCCTTTACCTCCCTATATTACCCACAAGCTCAAAGACCGCAACCGCTATCAGACGGTATATGCGAAATACGAAGGTTCTGCAGCAGCCCCCACCGCAGGACTCCATTTTACCACACAGCTGTTGGAGCAGATTGCAGCAAAAGGTGTGAACATAGCTTATGTAACACTCCATGTGGGACTGGGAACTTTCCGTCCCGTGAAAGAAGAAAATGTGCTGGAGCATCACATGCATTCTGAATATTATCAGGTATCAGAGGAAGCTGCAGAGCTGATCAACCGTACCAAAGCAAACGGCGGAAGAATCATCTGCGTGGGCACCACCAGCTGTCGTACAGTAGAAAGTGCATCTGATGAGAACGGTATTATCCATGCAGGCTGTGATAACACCGAGATTTTCATTTATCCCGGCTATCGTTTCAAGGTGCTGGATGCGCTGATTACCAATTTCCACCTTCCCGAATCTACATTGGTAATGCTGGTATCTGCTTTGGCAGGCAGGGAGAATGTGCTGAATGCTTATGAAGAGGCTATAAAAGAGCGCTATCGCTTCTTCAGTTTTGGTGATGCTATGTTCATAACCGGTCAGGATGATGTGATAATGGACCGGAATGATGCCGGAACGGACTGCGGTATTGAACAGGAAGCAGCAAGAGGACAGGATGATGAGCAGAACAGATAGCAGTCCTCAGAACGAACTGCGTCTGTCCTTTATTCCGATCGGGAAAGGTGACTGTTTTCTGATAGAAGTACCTGAGGATGGGTTTTACCTGTGTGATACCGGCACCAGGGAGGATGCGCCCAAAATTAAAGAAGTACTCCATGCAAAAGGAGTAGAGTCTCTTAAAGCAATCTTTCTGACACACGGACACAAGGATCACAGCGGCAGCTTGAAAAAGATTTTGCGTGCCTTTCCAACGGAGACGGTCTATTATTCCGGCAGGGATAAAATCACATTTGCAGAACTGCATGTAAAAAAGGCTGCCGGGAAGAGAAACAGTACAGCAGTCAAACTATACGGCGGAGAAATCATTGATATGGGACAGGCACGAATGGAAGTATGGATGCCTGAAAAGCCTGATAAGTCCAATGAAAATAATAATTCTGTGGTGTTCCGGTTATGCTACGGGGAGACAGCTTTCCTTCTGACAGGAGATATGGAGCTGGAGGAAGAAGCAATTTATCTGGCAAGTGGTGTGGAATGCCGTGCAGATGTGCTGAAGCTTGGACACCATGGAGAGGACGATGCCACTTCAGAGGAACTGTTGGAGCGGGTGAACCCTGAATACGCCATTATTACAGGGAATGCGGAAGAAAATCCTGATTCTTTGGACGAGACTGTTGCAGCAAGACTGAAAGCCCGTGGAATGAAGTGTTTCTATTCCGAGGGGGAGCAGCTTGCTACAGATTTTATATCAGATGGCAGGAAGGTTCGGGTAGAGGTGATTGCGGTCGTCTTAATGGAAGATGATAAAAAGCAGGCTTTACAAAATGGAAATGAATGTGAATGATAAATCAGATAAAAAGGACAGAAGGAAGCGTATTTTAATCAGTGCAGCTGCAGGCTGTCTGCTCCTTCTGTTATACAGCATGATATTTTCTTTTTCTGCACAGGACGGTGAGCAGTCCAGCGGCTTGAGTATGTATGTAGCGGAGAAAGGAGTGGCACTTGTGAATGCCTTAACTGACAGTAACTGGACAGAAGGTTATATGTTGGAAATGGCAGAGAATGTTGAAACTCCGATCAGAAAGCTGGCGCATTTTACAGAGTATGCAGTCATGGGAGTGCTGGTATACAGCTTTTTAAGACCTTGGGCGCAGCGAGGAAGAAAATTGTACCTGATAACGATTTTCTGGGTATTACTCTCAGCAGCTGCAGATGAATTGCACCAGTTATTTGTACCGGGGCGTTACAGCAATCCACTGGATGTACTGCTGGATACCTGTGGAGGTATCTTTGGTTTGCTGTGTATTGTTTTTGCTGAAAAATGGCTGCAGGAAAGACGGCAGTAAAATTTCAATGGGGAAAATGCCGGATTGCAGATTACTTGCGTATAAGAATGCCACCAAACTATGGGCATTGATGCTTAGTTTGATGGCATTTTTTATTTTTATATATGCTATTTTTTCTTGTAAATGTGGTAGCCCTTTCCGGAAAGGATAGCACCTGCCCGGTTCATGCTCTCTTCATCATATAACTCGATTTTCAGGACACCGCCCTCTGCCTCACGATTGTGGACGATGCCGATATTTTTGATACTGATACTGTTAAGTGCCAGTATGGTAGCAATAGAAGCCAGAGCTCCGGGCTCGTCCGCAATATCAATATTCATTGAATAGGATATCTTAATCGGACCGCTGGAAGCACTGATAAAGGAATCGCGGTAAATTCTTGCACTGTCAAACAGCTCATACAGCTCGTCTTCCTGCTTCCTGGAAAGCTCATTCCTGATTTTATTAAGAGAAGCAATATAGTCATCGAGCAGGCTTAATATATTATCCGTATTGGTCAGACAGATCTGCTGCCACATCACAGCAGAAGAGGAGGCGATTCTGGTAATATCCTTAAAACCACCGGCGGCAATCATCTTCATAATGCCTTCCGGCGAATCACTGTCACGTACCAGATTTACCAGAGACGCTGCAATCACATGAGGCAGATGGCTGACAGCAGCTGTGACATAATCGTGCTGGTTGTAGGAAAGAATGAGAGGGATGGCTCCCATTTTCGTCACCAGTTCCTGATAAGCCTCAACTTTGGCTGAGTCTACGGTGGGAGTAGGTGTCAGGATATAGTAAGCATTTTCTATAAGCACTGCCTTGGAATTGATATAACCTACCCGCTCACTTCCTGCCATAGGATGCCCGCCGATGAACTGGCTTTCCAACCCCATTTCTGCAATATGAAGGTGAATGTCTGTCTTCACACTTCCCACATCCGTAAGGATGCAGTCGGAAGATAAGATGTCCCGGATCTGTAACAGATTTTCATCATTCTTCTGAACAGGAGCGCATAGGAATAGATAATCACAGTCGCTGAAGCGCCGGTCTATGCGGTCACAGACAATATCAGCAATACCGTCATCAGCAGCAGCTTTCAGAGAATCTATATTGATATCGTAAGCGATGATCTTCACGTTTTTTACTTTTTCTTTTAAGGCTTTGGCAATGGAGCCGCCTATGAGACCCAGGCCAATAAACCCACAGGTAATATCTGACATAAACAATCCTCTCATCAATCATAAAACTTATGAACTCACTATAACACTTCAACGTGCGAAAGTCAACAGGGTTGGAGATTTTTAAAGACTTATTTTGAAATCAGTGATATAATTGGAGTAATAGGTGTTTGGCAAGTCGGAATAAGTAAGTGATTGTAGAGAAAATGGGAGAGAGGACGCAGTTATGGTTTATTTTTCAATTGTTATGGAACAGATCACTATTTTCATTATTTATGCGCTGATTGGTATTATAGCAGTAAAGGCGAATGTTTTAAACAAAGATGGATTGGGCGTGCTGTCTAAATTTATCACAAAGATATCTTTGCCACTTTTGATATTTACCAACACGATCAACGGTGCTACAAGGCAGCAGTTCCTGGAGGCGTTGCCTATCATGCTGGCAACGGCTGTGATGTATTTGCTCCTGTACCTGTTGTCTCTTGGACTGTCAAATGTCTTTCGACTAAAAGGGAATGAACGGAATGTTTACAGAGCCTGTTCGATTTTCGGAAATAATGGTTTTATGGGAATTCCGCTTGTGGCTGCGCTGTTTCCGGAGCAGGGGCTTTTGTACATAGCGCTCTTCACTGTGGTGGACCAGATGGTACTTTGGACGGTAGGCATGACTTTGACAGCTCCTGTGGACCAGGTGAGCAGTATGAGCATTCCCGCGAAACTTAAGAAGATGATCAATCCGGCGGTGATCGGCATCCTGCTTGCAGTAATCGGTGTATTCCTTGTTGTACAGCTGCCCGCACCGCTTAATACAGCCCTGACTAAGACAGGAGCGATTTCTACACCACTTGCAATGATCTATCTGGGAGGCATTTTCTGCTACACCAATATCCGTGAATATTTGAAGAAAGCAGAAATCTACGGAACGATTATTCTGAAAATGTGTATCTTTCCCGTACTGTTTTTCTATCTTTTGAAATGGATGCCCGGAATCACTCAGGAGATTGCGGTGACCATGAGTGTCCTGTCTGCGCTGCCTACCATGACCACTGTGGCGATGCTGTCACAAATTCAGAAATCTGCCGACGAATACAGCGCCGGAATGGTATTTGTGACCACATTATTTTCCATTGTGACACTGCCTCTTGTATGTCTGTTGATTGGTTAAAATGTATTTATTTTGATTTGCGCAGTCAGCAGATGGTAAAAAATGAAAAATAAATGTGCAAAAATACTAATAGTACTTGTAAAATGTCGGATTATTTAGTAAAATAACAATATGGGAATTTGGAAATCCAATTTAGCTTTGGCAGAATACCCAAAATACACCATAATTGGAGGAAAAGACATGAATGTTTACACAACTGACAAAATTCGTAACGTAGTATTATTAGGACACGGTGGTGCAGGTAAGACCAGTCTGGCAGAAGCATTTGCATATCTGTCCGGTATTACATCCAGAATGGGCAAAGTGTCCGATGGAAATACAGTCAGCGATTACAGTAAGGAAGAACAGAAGAGACAGTTCTCAATCAGTACCTCCGTTATTCCGATTGAATGGGAAGGCTACAAGATCAATATTCTGGATACACCCGGTTATTTTGACTTTGTTGGCGAAGTAGAAGAAGCAGTGAGTGCAGCAGGTGCTGCGATTATCGTTGTAAACGGTAAGTCCGGTATCGAAGTAGGTACTCAGAAAGCGTGGGAGCTGTGTGAAAAATATAAGCTGCCCAGAATCATTTATGTATCCAACATGGACGTAGATAATGCTTCCTTCCGTCAGGTAGTGGAAGATATGACCAACCTGTATGGTAAGAAGATGGCACCGTTCCATCTGCCTATCCGTGAGAACGAGAAATTCGTAGGTTACGTTAATGTTATTGCTGAGACCGGTAACAGATGGCAGGGCAAGGAAGTAGTTCTCTGTGATATTCCTGATTATTCCAGACCGAACCTGCAGTTGTGCCGTGATACTCTGATGGAAGCAGTAGCTGAGACGAGTGAAGAGTTCATGGAGAGATATTTCAGCGGTGAGACTTTCTCTGAGGCTGAAATCCGTGCCGCTCTGCGTACCAACGTATGTGACGGCAGCATCGTTCCTATGACCATGGGTTCCAATGTTCTGTGCCAGGGTATGTACACGCTGCTTGACGATATCATCAAGTACCTGCCAAGTCCTGAGAACCGTGAAGTAGCCGGTATCAATATGAAGACCAATGAAATCTATCATGCTGATTATGACTTTGCCAAAGCGAAATCTGCATACATCTGGAAGACCATCGTGGATCCTTTCATTGGAAAGTACTCCCTGATCAAGGTAAATTCCGGTGTTATCAAGACCGATGATCTGATTTATAATGTTGACCGCGATATCGAAGAGAAGGTTGGTAAGATTTATGTGCTTCAAGGCAACAAGCCCATTGAAGTACCTGAACTTCATGCAGGTGATATCGGTGCACTGGCTAAGCTGACCGCAGCCCGTACCGGCAACAGCCTTTCTACCAAGGCGACCACCATTAAGTTCGGTAAGTTTGAAATCTCTACACCTTATACATACATGCGTTACAAGCCTAAAAATAAAGCTGACGTGGATAAGATTTCCCAGGCTCTGCAGAAGATTACCCATGAAGATCAGACCATTAAGGTGGTTAATGATTCTGAGAACAGACAGATGTTATTGTACGGTATGGGTGACCAGCATCTGGAGATCATCGCCAGCAAGCTGCTTAACGAGTACAAGGTAGAAGTAGAACTGGCTAAGCCTAAGATTGCTTACAGAGAGACCATTAAGAAGACTTCTGATGTAGAATATAAGTATAAGAAGCAGACCGGCGGACATGGACAGTATGGTCACGTTAAGATGCGCTTCTCCGCTTCCGGCGATTTGGAGACGCCTTATGTATTCGAACAGGAAGTAGTAGGCGGTGCTGTTCCCAAGAACTTCTATCCCGCAGTAGAAAAGGGACTGCAGGATTCCGTAGTGAAGGGACCTTTGGCTGCATATCCTGTAGTTGGTGTGAAAGCTGTTCTGTACGATGGTTCCTACCATCCTGTAGACTCCTCCGAAATGGCATTCAAGATGGCTGCTACTCAGGCCTTCAAGAAGGGCTTCATGGAGGCAGGACCAATCCTGTTAGAGCCGATTGCATCCATTAAGGTTACCGTTCCAGATGCCTACACCGGAGATGTTATGGGTGATCTGAATAAGCGTCGCGGCCGTGTACTTGGTATGAATCCTGCACCCGGCGGAAAGCAGGTTGTTGAAGCTGACATTCCAATGAGCGGACTGTTCGGTTACTGCACAGACCTTCGTTCAATGACAGGCGGACGTGGAGATTACAGCTATGAATTTGCACGTTATGAGCAGGCTCCAAGTGATGTTCAGGAGAAGGAAGTTGCCGCAAGAGCTGCAAGTGTCGCTGCAGAGAGTGCGGAAGATTAGTTTGAAGAATTGAAGCAAAGGGACGCATAGGGAGAGGCGCACAAACAGGCTTCCTGGTGGCAGTCACAATGATATAAGATGTACTAACGGCCGGTGATTTTGACAAAGGGCCAGCAACAAAACGCAAAACTCGACGCTTCGCGTCTCAGACAGGTTGCGTTTTGTTGCTGAAAGTCAAAATTATCGGCCGTAAGTGCATCTAATATCATTGCGTATGCTACCAGGAAGCCTGTTTGTGCGCCTCTCCCTGTGCTGTTTTGCTTCAATTTATCAAATTAATCTTCCTTGTATTTATTAGCTTTAGGGGAAGTATGCGACTATTTTAAATGAAATAGTGAAAAAAAGATGCTTTATGAATTCACAGTGCGAAAGTGGTTGAGTAAAAAAAGTGGGGTGCTGTTTTTGCCCACACTTCATTGTGTAGTTTAACACATTCTGAAAATATAGTCTAGTATTTTTTTACTTTTCTAGTAAAATAAGGCTATAGCAGAAATGCGATAGGGTTATAGTGAAAACTGTAACCGGAACCCGTTGACCGATATTGAACCAGGTGAGGAACATCTAAGGCAATATCATTAGACACTTAAGGAGAGAAGAAATGAGTGTGGAAAAAGAAAGAAGTCTGTCGGATATTTCGCGGCAGGCGGAAGAACGGTATTTGGAAAAAACACTGGCTGTAGTCTGTAGTAATGTGGAAAAATACGGACGCGATGTGGGGCGGATGAGAGAGGAAATCGATACGATATTGGCGCATTTTCATGATGATAATCCGGAACTCATCAATCAGCTGGAAAACACCATCACAATGCATGATCACATGAAACGGGCATTGGAACGAAATGAGAAAGCCCGGAACAAGCCATACTTCGGACGAATCGTTTTTCGTGATGAAACGTATGAGAAAGATGAGTCGATTTATATCGGCAAAGGTGGGATTGCAGAGGATGCCACTACTCCTATCGTTGTGGATTGGAGAGCACCTGTCGCAAATGCGTATTATGAAAACGGGCTGGGGAAATGCAGCTATCCTTCGCCGGGCGGTAAGCAGATTGATATTGATTTAAAATTGAAGCGTACCTATGAAATAGAGAACGGGGAGCTGCAAAGTTATTTTGACAGTGAAGTGATTGCAAATGATGACCTTCTGACGAAATATCTGGCGAAGAACAAGCAGGCTGTATTAGGCGAGATTGTTGCAACAATCCAGAAGGAGCAGAATGATATCATTCGTAAATCACCTTATCATAATGTAATCGTACAGGGAGTGGCAGGTTCCGGTAAGACGACTGTGGCCATGCACAGGATATCTTATATTCTGTATAACTATGCAGAGCGCATCAAACCGGATGATTTTTATATCGTGGGCAGTAACAGGATTCTGTTGAATTATATTACAGGGGTACTGCCGGATCTGGATGTGTACGGTGTACGGCAGATGACGATGGAGCAGTTGTTTGTCAGGCTTTTGTACGAAGATTGGGATGATAAGAAATATCGTATCAAAAGTACAGACCAATCCGGTAAAAAAGGTATTGTCAAAGGCGGACTTGCATGGTTTCGTGACTTGGAAGCCTATTGTAACAGATTGGAATGGCATACTATCCTGAGGGAATCCATTTATTTGAATCCCAGGCAGTTCGTGGAAGGAATACGGGATGGAAAGACCGGTGTGTTCGATGAAACGGAAGGGAAGGCTGTAAGTCCCAAAGATTTGGTTCTTCTCGTAGACGGGGAGGCTGTAGAACGATATATCAGGCAGAATCCTACTGTTTCCGTGCAAAGTAAGATCGATATGCTGAATGAGCGTTTGATCAACAAGATAAAAGAGGAATTTCTGGGAAAAGGAGTGAAATACACAGAACCGGAAAAGAAAGCCATTCTGAAGGCTTATCGCGGAAGATATGGTTCAAATGTCTGGAAAAGATCCATATTTGACATGTATCAGGATTTCCTGCAAAAACAGATTTCCAAAGGTTATGATGTGGACGTTCCAACGACAGAATTTGATGTATATGATCTGGCTGCACTTGCTTATCTGTATAAGCGGATAAAAGAAACAGAGGTGATAAGCGAAGCCCATCATGTGGTCATTGACGAGGCTCAGGACTTTGGTATGATGGCGTATAGCGTACTGAAATTCTGCATTAAGGACTGTACCTATACGATTATGGGGGATGTCTCACAGAATATCCATTTCGGATACGGACTCAACGACTGGGAAGAATTGAGGAAACTATATCTTACAGACGCAAAATCCAGCTTTGGCATTCTAAAGAAGAGCTACCGAAACACGGTGGAAATATCTAATTTTGCCACGAATATTCTTCATCATGGGCAATTTTCCATTTATCCTGTGGAACCTATCATCAGGCATGGGAACCCGGTAGAAGTAATGAGTTTATGCGACCGAAACGCACTGATTGAGAAAGCCGCAGAAACCTGTAAAGCATGGCAGGAAAAGGGACTGGATACCATCGCGGTAATCTGCAGAGATCAGGAATCTGCTGCCAAAGCTGCCGAGGAGCTTGGCAAGCTTGTGGAAGTCATGGAAAGTGATCTGGAAAAAGCGGAATTCGGAAACGGTATCATGGTACTGCCGGTGGAATATACGAAAGGACTGGAATTTGACGCAGTATTGCTTTTGGATCCTACAAGGGAAGATTATCCGGTGGAGGATGGACATGCTAAACTGCTTTATGTGGCAGCGACCCGTGCACTGCATGAGTTGAGTGTACTGCATACAGGGAATCTGACAGGGCTTATCGCAGATCCGGTGCCGGAGCGAAATATGGGAAACGCAGAGCAGATGCGCAAGCGTAACGGGCCGGACCAAACGCCTTCGAATCCGCACGATGAGACTTTACGCAGCAAGGCTTCGACTCCGGATAATAAGGTTTTACGCAATAAGGCTTTGGTTTTGTCCGGCGAATCACAATCGGTATCCCTGAGTAAAAGTACAAATCTGAATGAAAAGACGAGGAAAGTAAAAATAAAGCTTTCCGGAAATATTGTCATAAATACATCTGCGCTGACTCATAGGAACGCAATCGATACAGGGACAAACAGGGATGTAATTAATTCTGGGACAAGCACCAAAATGGGCTATACCGAAAGCAATGCCAAGCAAAAGTATGGCGCGACAGAACCCAAAACTGATAATTCCCGTACGGCAAAATTGCAGCAGAGAACGGCTAAAATGCACGAAATGCCTCAAGCTATCTCCGGAAATTCTTTCGGAGATATGCCCACTACTGACAAACTGCGCCCCGCAGGACACCCTAAAATTGACCTGGCTATCCGTTGGGTAGCAAAGCAGCCCGATGGCCTTTATCTGCAAAGCCGCTATGGCGTGCTGCGGCTGAGCCCTATCGGCAGTGATATAATCCGTATTACTTTTGCTAAAGACAGTCAGATCGCAGCAGGGGTGCATCCTCAAATTGCAGTACAAAAGCCTTATCCTGCCTGGATGTACAAAGATACAGCAAAAACAGTAGACTTATTCACAGATGAACTTTACCTGCAGGTTGATAAAGCTACCGGTGCTATCCGATACATGACAAGAGATAAGAAGCTGTTGTTGGCGGAACGCAGCAAGGAATGCAGACAGATAGATGCATCGCCCAAAGGGAATAAGCGAAGCTGGTTATATTTAGACTGGCAAAAAGGAGAAAAACTTTACGGACTTGGGCCGGAGAAAGTGATGAGTGGAAATCTGCGTGGAACGGCGAGATATATTTCCCATGGTATGTCAAATAGCGAAGCTCCGGAATTACCTTTTATACTTTCGGACAATGGGTATGGAATGGTAATGGCTTCTGATGGTCCTACATTTTGCTGTGATATTTCTTCTTATGGTTCTTATATTTTTACGGAGGTAGCTTCACAAATGGATTTTTACTTTATTGCCGGGAAGAGAACTGCTAATATACTTTCGGCATATGCTTACCTTTGCGGAAAACTTTAAGATATACCTTAGAGCCTCGGTGTTAGCAAAAATCCGCGTTAATGTGAGCTAAATAAAGTTTTGAAACGGATAAAATCTGGAAAAATTAAAATTTTATCCGTTGGCATCGCTCTAAAATAGGGATTCGCGGCGGATAAAACTGGAAAAAATGAACTTTTTATCCGTTGGTATTGCTTAAAATGGGCGTTTGTAGCAGATAAAATTAGAAAAAATAAAGTTTTTATCCGTTGGCATCGGCGGATAAAACTGGGATAAATAGAGCTTTTATCCGTTAGTATCGCCCTGAAATGGTGATTTCCTTCGGATGAAACTGGGGAAAATGGAGTTTTTATCCGTTGATATCACTTTAAAATGGTGATATTCGTCAGATGAAACTGGGAAAAATAGAGTTTTTATCCGTTGGTATCACTATAAAATGGTTAAAATGGACATTTTCAGTATGAAAAATTTCCGTAATTTAACGTCCTATACACTCAAAGTTCAGAAAGCCCCGGATTTGCCTGCTGATATTGCATCCTTTAAAAATAATAGTTGACAGATTTGGCAAAAAAAGCTAGAATAAATTAAGTTTCAGAAGAAATACAGCGAAAGCGAAGAAGAGGAAGAGTAGGAATCCCAAGTTCCCAGAGAGCTGCCGGTTGGTGAGAGGCAGCAGCGTAAGGTTTTGAACTGGCCCCGGAGCTTCTGCAGGGAAAGCAAAGAGAAGTGATGTAAATATCAGCTTTGTGTAAGTAGTTGCAGGCGGGTTCTCCCGTTACAGAGAGTCAAAGTGCACAGAATGCGTCTGCAATAGCAGTTAATGCTGCAGTCATCCTGTGAAGTAGAGTGGTACCACGGAAAAGTAAGGCCCTTTCGTCTCTATATGCGAAAGGGCTTATATTATTTTAAGCGGACGAAGTCCGCCGACAGGAGGTAAAAAAGTTATGGCAGTACCATACAACCACAAAGAAGTGGAACAGAAATGGCAGGCTGTCTGGGATAATGAGAAAGCTTTTGCAGTTTCCAATGATTATTCCAAGCCTAAATATTATGCATTGGTAGAATTCCCTTATCCTTCAGGACAGGGTCTTCATGTAGGTCATCCGAGACCTTATACCGCACTGGACATCGTAGCACGTAAGAGAAGAATGCAGGGCTACAATGTACTTTATCCTATGGGATGGGATGCTTTCGGTCTTCCTACCGAGAACTATGCGATCAAGAACCACATTCATCCCAAGATTGTAACCAAGAATAACGTAGCACGTTTTAAGAACCAGCTTCATTCTCTCGGATATTCCTTTGACTGGGACAGAGAGATTAACACCACCGATCCTGAGTACTATAAGTGGACCCAGTGGATCTTCTTAAAGCTTTTCAAAGCAGGCCTTGCTTACAAGAGTGAGATGCCTATCAACTGGTGTACCTCCTGTAAAGTAGGTCTGGCTAACGAGGAAGTAGTGAATGGTGTCTGCGAGCGCTGCGGCGCTGAAGTTGTAAGAAAAGTTAAGAGCCAGTGGATGCTTAAGATTACAGAATATGCAGATAAGCTGATTCAGGATCTTGATACCGTTGATTATATCGAGAAAGTAAAAGTATCCCAGAAGAACTGGATCGGTAAATCCCAGGGTGCTGAGGTAGACTTTGCTCTTACCGGCAAGGAAGATAAGCTTCGCATTTATACTACCAGACCGGACACACTTTTCGGTGCAACCTACATGGTAGTCAGCCCGGAGCATCCTCTGATTGACAAATATCAGGCTGAGATCAAGAACTGGGACGATGTAGTAGCCTATCGTGAAATGGCTGCCAGAAAGTCTGATTTCGAGCGTACCGAGCTCGCAAAAGATAAGACAGGTGTCATGATCGACGGTCTTACCGCTACCAATCCTGTAAACGGCAAAGAGATTCCTATTTGGATTTCCGACTATGTGCTCATGACTTATGGTACTGGTGCTATCATGGCTGTACCTGCTCATGATGAGAGAGACTGGGATTTTGCTAAGAAATTCAATATGCCTATCATCGAGGTTGTAGCAGGCAGCCCTGTCAGCGTACAGGAAGCTGTATATACCGATGTTGCGACCGGTACTTTGGTGAATTCCGAGTTCCTGAACGGATTGTCCGTTGCAGAAGCAAAGGAAAAGATCATTGCATGGCTTGAGGAAAAGGGAATCGGTACCAGCAAGACCAACTTCAAGCTTCGTGACTGGGTATTCTCCAGACAGCGTTACTGGGGTGAGCCTATTCCTATCGTAAAATGTGAGAAGTGCGGTTTCGTGCCTATCGATGAAAGTGAACTTCCTCTGGAGCTTCCTGAGGTAGAAAGCTATATGCCTACCGACAACGGGGAATCTCCTTTGGCTGCAATGACTGACTGGGTGAACACCACTTGCCCTTGCTGTGGCGGTCCTGCACAGAGAGAGACTGATACCATGCCTCAGTGGGCAGGTTCTTCCTGGTATTTCTTAAGATATACCGATCCTCACAACACAGAAGCTCTTGCAAGCAAGGAAGCACTGAATTACTGGATGCCTGTTGACTGGTACAATGGCGGTATGGAGCACACCACACTGCACTTACTTTACTCCAGATTCTGGCATAAGTTCCTCTTCGACCAGGGAGAAGTACCTTGTCCCGAACCTTACCAGAAGAGAACCAGCCACGGTATGATCCTTGGTTCCAACGGAGAAAAGATGTCTAAGTCCCGCGGAAACGTTGTAAATCCTGATGATATCGTACAGGATTACGGTGCAGATACGCTTCGTACCTACGAAATGTTCATCGGTGCATTTGATCTGAGTGCTGCATGGAGCGAGGATGGTGTTAAGGGATGCCGCAGATTCCTTGAAAGAGTATGGAAGCTTCAGGATATCCTGGTAGACGGTGACGGCTACAGCGCTGACCTTGAGACCAAGATGCATCAGACTATCAAGAAGGTAAGCAGCGACTTCGAGAACCTGAAGTATAATACCGCTATCGCAGCTATGATGTCCTTAATTAACGACATCTATAAGAAGAATGCAATTACAAGAGGCGAATATAAGACCTTATTGACACTCCTTAATCCGGTAGCACCTCATATCACTGAGGAATTGTGGCAGACAGCCGGTTACGAAGGCAGAGTATACCAGACCTCATGGCCCGAGTATGATGAAGCTAAGACCGTGGAAGCTACTGTAGAAATCGTGGTACAGATAAATGGTAAGAATCGTCTGACCATGAATATCGGTAAGGATGATGCGAAGGATGCAGTTATCGCTGCAGCGAAGGAAGCATTAGGAGATAAATTGACAGGAACGATTGTGAAAGAGATTTATGTTCCCGGAAGATTGGTAAATATTGTTGCGAAACCGTAAGGTTTCAGGACTGCTGACTAAGCAGTGAAAGTATAGAAGCAGAGGCGTAGGTTCTCTGCTTCTTTTCTTTGTATGACGGGCATGCCGTCAGTCTGTGGTGAAAGTCCACAAGGGGCGTAGTTGCCAACGAACCCCATAGCGACTCCCAAGGTTTACGTCGTGAGGTGTAGGCGAGAAGAAGGGATAGCAAAATCGTAGCCTG
>JAFTVH010000191.1 GCA_017465845.1 Lachnospiraceae bacterium
GTTTTTCTATTTATAATGTTTGTGAATATATCATATACACCAGCAACATTATCCCAAAACATAAATCAATCCTCTAACTTCAAGATTTTCAATCCCATTATAGCACAATTTGTCCATAAAAAATAGCCTCTGTATCAATATTTGAACTACTTTCATACCATACAGAGGCTAAATTCAATATTGACTTTTTCCACAGGCAAAAGAATACCTATCTCTGTCCTTTTGCTTCCTTTGCTACGAAGCCTCCTGCATCTTCGCCTTCGCTCTCCGCTCCGCTTCCTCATATTCCTTGATTTCCTTCATGTCTGATGTCAGGCAACGATAGATGGAATTGTTCTTCGGAAATACACTGTGGAAGCCAACACAGTTACTTCCAGTGTAAATCAATCCCTGTCCTCTTGGAGCCGAGGTAATGGTAGCCACCTGACTGTCCGAAAGATTAAGCAGTGTCCTTAAATTCTCTCTGTCCATGGCTGCCTGATTTAAAATCTGGATAAAGTTACAGTTTGACAACATGGTTCTGCAGGTGGTGGACTTTAATAAATCTTCTACGTTCTGGCTGATACCTGTTGGAACGCCACCGTACTTTCTTGCTCTCTTAAAGATTGCCGATAAGGTCTGTGCTATCATTTCATCCTGGAACAGCAAATGACACTCATCCACCCAAATCCATGTATTTCTGCCACGCTTCCGGTTACGGAATAACGTATTCTGGATGCTGTCCAAAATGATAAGCATGGCAATCGGCTTTAACTTTTCACCCACATTTTTGATATCAAATACTACAAAGCGGTTATTGATATCCACATTGCTCCGGAATCCAAACACATTTAAGGAACCACTGCCGGTATAAAGCTTTAATGCAATCGCCAACTCTCTTGCTTCCGGCTCCTCACGCTTTGCAAACTCTGCCTGCAGGTCAGTCAGTGTCGGCATCTGCTCCGGTGGAATGTGCTGTAGCTTCCCGTCCTTCATAAACGGCTCATATAGTTTATGTACACATTCATCTACAATCGTTTCCTGAATGGAATTCAAGCCAAACGGAGTTTTAATCATGACCTCCAACAGTTTCAGAATAAAATCTGCTTTTGCCAGTACAGGGTTTGCCTCTTCTTCATCAAACTCATACCCTGCAGAGATTTCTAACGGATTGATATGCCATTTGCCGCCCGGGACAATAGGAACTGTCACGCCCTTTATCATTTTTGTAAAAGCAGTCAGTTCGCTTTCCGGATCCACGGCTATCCCCTGTGCATTACTGTTCAGCAGAACATTCAGCATTTCCACCTTTGCCGTAAACGACTTACCGGAACCCGGTGTTCCAAGAATAAATCCATTAAAATTCTGTGTCTGCAACCTGTCATATAAAATCAGATTTCTTGTTGCCAGATTCATGGAATAGTTGATACCTCCGGCATCCGATAATTCCAATGCAGAAAACGGCATACTGGCACAGGTCAGCGAAGAGGATTTCATTGTCCGTTTCATTTTCCGCGGCAGTGCATTATACAGTAATGGAAGCGTTGCATTAAAGCCTTCTTCCTGCATATCCTCCATGACATGAATACCCACTACATTGGACTGACAGATAGAATTGATGGTATCGGTATATTCCAAAAGCTTGTCCTTACTGTCTGCCCAGAACACGATGGTGTGAACGGTTTTAAACAGCTTCTCATCATTCTCTATCATTTCTTCCCGCAGTGCCTGCGCTTTTTGTACCTTTTCCTCTGTTTCCAGAGAAAGCATATCCTCCGGTAAATCCTGCTTGATAAGTGCCCTGCGTTCCTCAATCTTCTCATTCCTTGCCAGCCGGATGTTTTTATTCACAATCTTATTTGCTTCCCTGACCGGAATCGGCTGGATATTCATGGTGGAAATCATATTGAAAGGAACATCTGTCAGTTTGATAAAGAAATCATCTGCTAGACTGGATGGGTATGCATCAATCCGCATGGCACAAACGTACATGTTCCCAAACATCATGTACCTTGGGAAAATTCGGATGGAACTCGGTGCAATTACATCCTTTACCGACAACCCCATACCACGGATGTTATCAAGGTCAAAGGAAGAAATCTCCCGAACAGTACCCATTTCATCCTGTACCCTTGTATGGGTAAGGAACTCTCCCTGATTATCAATGTTGTTAAGGTCATGAAGAATCTCCAACCGCTTATCCATGGAAACCGGCTGGGCGAAAGACTTCACTTTTTTAAAGCTGTTATCTACTTCCCGGTCAATACGCCGGTTAAACATTTCTACCGCTTTCTTATACGAATTTGTATGAAATCCCACAGTAAGGTACTTCAGTTTTTCCAAACCGTTGCGACCTTCCTGAATGCGGCTAAGAATTATTTCATTCATCTCCCTGCGAAGATAATCCAAATCATCCCCTGCCTCTTTCAGCAATGCAGTACTTTTGAACTCTTCAATATTGATATTCCGGTTAAATACCGATACCGCACATTCACAATTGGCCCCAATCGAATTAAAGAATGACCTTAGCTCAACAAAGATTGACTGCTGTGATTCTTCTGTTTCCGTCTGATAGTTGTTCTCTCCAATGAGGTACATCCTTGTGTATAGGCCCGGATACGTTTCAATCAGGTTGTCCTTTTCGTGAATCGCATAGATTGGTACAGAATCCTGCACGGTCAGCTTGCACAGTTCAATCGGAGGCTTCTGCTCATAACCGGAAAAGCCTTTCTTTATCCCTGCAATCACATCATTCTTACTTATTTTTATTGCTGCCTATGCCATTCTTTACACCCCGTTTCACGGATTTCCTTTGTTCCCTTTTCCCTGCATAGGCACGGTTATATAAAGCAAAATACTTATTTCTTGTGCGATACTTCCGTACCTGATTTTTATAATATTTCTCCTGTAACATCTTCAAAGCTACATCCTCCGCATTTAGTCCACATTTCGTATACCATCCCAATACTCCGAACACTGCAAGAAATGGCATGGTACACACAATCGTCAGAAACAAATCCCCCAACGACAGATAAAACAAAATGATACTGGCGATAATCACGCCACCGCAAACTGCCTGCCTTGGGTTAAATCTTCCGATGATTTTATGCTCTGTTTCAATCTCCTTTTCGATTGGCAGTATTAACATGACTCACCCTTCTTTCTTAACTGCTCGGCATCCTCACAGTTAAGAATCAAAAATCCATTCAGAATTGCTTCGCAATGGGATTTTTGCCTCTTGACTCACTGTCATACGACCGAAACAGCAAGTGTTTCGGTCTGTGCCGAGAGTTTTCGTATTTTTTACCCCGGTCCCCTACCATGTAGAGGACCGGTACCTTAACTTCTACGCTTCCGGATTCGGTACATAAGTGTATTTTGCACCATAACCATCCGGAGTCGGATCCAGTGTCCAATCCGCCAGATATTCATTACCGGCCTTGGACACATTTACTTTTCTTAAGGTTTCTCCCTGAAACAGACGGATAATATCATCCTCTGAAAAGGTTGCTCCAAAGTTCACTTTCCATATGGTAAAGTGACATCCGCCGTCTTCGTCTTTCCAGTTACTGCAGGAAAAACTCTTCTTACGCTCTAAAATCTCGCCACCACATAAGGGGCATTTAATTCCGTTTATCATCTCTCGTTTCCTCTCTTTCTTATCCTACCCCACACAGGGTTTTCGCCATGGACTGTGCTTTCAGAACTAAGCCAACCTGTGCAAATGCAATCACCAGCAGGTTTTTCAGCCCGGAGGTAAAACCTGCAAAGTCACCCGAAAGAGCATTCCGTAGTACAGAAAACGAAATACTGGAACTGAGCGACATGATGAATACGATAATCGCTCCGGATATGGATAATGCCAGTACATTCTTGATAAATCTGGAACCACTGCCCTGCCCAAAGTTATTGATTCCGGTTGCATCCGCAAAGGCAATCGGAGAGAAGGTAGACAGAATGA
>JAFTVH010000192.1 GCA_017465845.1 Lachnospiraceae bacterium
AGGCTCTTTACTATTCTTTATCCTTACTTCATACAGCTACGATGACACCGCCATCATTCGCATACATACTACTGATACCTGCAGTGTCCAAAATAATAGTCTCCTTGAAGCTTGTCTTAGCTAAAATCATATCCTTCAATGCTTCAGCACGCTTCGGAGCATTGCAATGTGTGATCATCAGCCTCTTACTCGCAGCATCCTTGACCTCCAAAGCCACCAGCTCTGCAATCTTGCCCAGCGCTTTCTTCATACCGATGGACTGTCCTCTCTGGACAATGGTACCCTTATCGGCTCCCATGACAGGCTTGATATTCAAAGTAGAAGCCATCAGTGCTTTCACTCCGGTCAAGCGGCCGTTTTTCCGCAGTGTCTCCAGGTTATCAAGCACGAAATACGTATTCATGGCATCTCTGAACGCCTCTATTTTCTCTACAATCGTTTCAAAAGGAAGTCCCTCTTCTTCCAGATCCATGAGCTTCAGCGCAATCTGAGCTTCCCCACAGCTTGCAGATTCGGAATCGACTACATGAATCTGCTTCTCTCCATAGGTTTCTTCAAACAGATTCTTACCGAGCACGGCGCTGTTATAACTGCCGCTCAAGTGGGATGACAGGGTCACTACATACACATGATCTACAGGCGTGTTATAGGCCTCCACATATTTCTCCGGTGAAGGGCACGAAGACTTGGGGCACTGAGGATACTCTGCAACCTTCTGCAAGAACTCTGCCTGGTCAAAATTGTCATCATCCAGAATCTGGTACTCTCCGACTTCCAGACCCAAAGGCACCCTCTCAAATCTCCCGCTCTGTAATAGTTCCTCCGGAAGCTCACAACAGCTGTCAACAACAATTCTATAGCTCATGTTTCTCTCTCCAATTTGTAATAGTTTCTCCGAACCGCCATATGTGGTTTTTATTACTACATATAATAACACATCATACAGATTACGTAAAGATTATTTTATTATTTTGTGTAATTTTAACGTTTTTCATGTACATATGGCAAAATTTCAGTTATACTGAAAGAAAGGCTGCGCGCCATTTTTCTATAAAGGAGAGTTGCAATGCTTGCACTACACATTACATCCATGAAGCAATTTATGAACCAGCTTCTCGTTTCTGATGCCTTTGACATCTTCCTGCTTGAGGAAGCAGTCATCACTACTGCCAACACTTATACACTTGACGGTTATGTCAATCGGGAATTCTATTCTCCGGAAGACTTAAATTCCGGCCAGATCCCGGATTATGAATACAGTCCCTGGAGCACAATGAAAGGGCTGTGCTTCCAGTTGATCAAAGGAAAACGCACACCCCTTTCATTTCGATTTATTTTTCATTTAAAGCCTGAGCAGGCTCTGAAGCTTCTGGAGAAAGCGAATTGCAGTGTGGAGCCTTCCTCCATTAAGGCGCTGGTGCTGACCATCCGCTATGACGGTACTAAGGCAGTGCTCACTACAGGCTGCGCTTACCATGCTTTTGTCATGTCCAAAGAAGCGGAGCAGATCTGGGATAAAGCACTTACACGCTATCTGTCCGGTAAGAATATTCCCTACGAAATGCTTTGATTTTTAGCCGGATTCGGCGTGCTGTTGCGCTGTTCTTCCGGTACAGCCTGCTGAATCATGTTATAATAGTCATTTCGAAGGATATAGGCACTGAAATTGTATCTGTCCTTGACTTCCTGCTTTCTGTCTTCCAGGTAAGCTTCTTTAGATGGAGCATCCCATTCTTCCGGATTCTTCCAGACTGTCTCCTTGGTCTTACGGTCATAGATTATCTTGTCTGTAATGAAGCTTCTGTCATTAAAGATGACCACGCCTTCTTCCCCGGAAAAAATATCTCTTCCGGCATACAATCTGGAATCGAAGTCAAAACCAAACAGATTTAAAAGCGTGGGCAGGATATCTACAGAACAGCAAACCTTATCTATGACCTGCGGATTCTCCTCCAGCTTCACGTTCCAGATGATCAGGTTATTGCGGTACATATCTCTGTTCTCTCCCAGTGGTTTGCCGGCCAGTTCTTCATACTGTTCCTGTGACATACCATAAGGGTAGTGATCCGCACTGAGACAAATGACCGTGTTTTCCAGCTTTCCGGCGGCCTCCAGCTGTTCCAGAAGATACTGCAGAGCCTTATCCAGTTCCATCTGACAGGCGATGTAAGCTTTCGCATTCTCGGACATCTCCAGCCCTTCCACAGCTTCCCTGTTCTTCGACGCCATAGAATTCCCCCTGAAGCTGTAATTCATATGCCCTGAGACTGTCAGATAATACACATGAAATCGGTCCAGATTCACATATTCCGAAAGTGTCCCCTGCACCATCTCAAGATCAGAAGCCGGCCAGGTATCAGGATTTTCCATAGGGAAAATATATTCTCCCCACTCTGCCTGGCTCAGACCTCCCAGACGGGCTGCTTTAAATACATAACCCAGATTATTGTGGGTTATATGTCTGTCGTAATAGGTCAAACTGTTATTATGGTAAGCCATGCTGCTTACACCCTCGGAAGCAAAATACCCAGGGAGTGCGTACACCATGGTATTATCTCCGCTGTTTCGCATACTGTATTGACCGTCCGGTATCAGTCCTGTACAGTTCACATACTCCCCATCACTGGTGCTGGTCTGCCAGAGCGGTACATAGTAATTGTTAAAATCAAAGCCGGAATGAATCAATCTGTACAGTGTGGGCGTCAGATCCTCCCGCACCGCATAAGGAGAAAATCCTTCTGCCGTAATGAAAATCAAGTTGTGGCCTTCGAATATTCCGGTATATTCATTCTTCGCAGTGGGTGTCTGACTCTCCAGATATTCTGCAAGCCAGACAGTTTCCTCACCATTAGACAGGGATTTCAGCATTGCAAAGTCGATAGTGAATCGGTTCGGAGAAGTATCCACCGTGGGAAGCTTCGGTTCGTCTTCTTTCGATTCCGGGTTCTCTGTTTCAGGGCTATCCGCTTCAGCGCTTTCTGCTTCACTTCCCGCTGTCAGCCAACTTTCCCTTGCATTTTCAGATTCCCTCACCGAATTTTCATCAGCCACGCCCGGTTCGCTGCCATGCCCCATCGCTAACTCTGCCTTTTTATTTCCAACAGCTTCCTCTACTGCCGACAGCACCTTTTTTCCAAGCTTCTGCAGGCTAAGTGTCGTATCACGCTGCGCCAGTGTCAACACTCCCATGTCTTCCGCAACCGTCAGAGGGTCATAGAATTCACTGTAAATATCATAATAATCCGCTTCTATGTATCTGCCGATCAATATGACCATAACAGCAAGGATGCCTCCTATACCGGCACTAAACATAGCCCTCAGCTTCCCCAGATTATCAAGAGAAGGAAACAGAAGCTTCTCCTTCCGAATCAGTATGCCGGTCAATACCAAAGGTAGAGCCATCAATGTTAGAAAAGGCAACGCACTAAGGATTCCGACGAGAGCCTCTCTCCAATAGTTGGTCAAAGCATCCTGTCCGCCTCTTACAACAGCCTCCCACAGAAGCGGCTGCTTAAAAATTCCTTTATAAACCATCTGCGCGGCAAACAAAAGATACTCTGCAATCGTGAAAGTCCAGAATACCCGCTTTTTACGTTTCTTCCTGACGCATCCCACCACCAGTGTTTCCATCGATGCCAAAATCATGATCAGCGTCAAAGCAAAAACAGGGCTGCCGGCCGTGAAGCCGTAGCAACCCAAATGATACACAATTTCCAGATATAGCAGGATCCCTGCCGATACACCCAATAATCTCATTATTACTCACCCTTATCTTTTGCAAACACTCCGACACTATTTCTTCATCTTCGGATTGAAGATCAGACTTGCCAGATATCCAAATATCAGTGCTGCCGAAGTACCTACTGCCCCTGCCTTGAAGCCGCCTGTAAACAATCCCAGTATCCCCTGCTCATCTACAGCTTCTTTTACCCCTTTCATCAACGTATTGCCAAAGCCCAGCAAAGGAACGCTGGCCCCTGCCCCGGCAAATTCCTGAAAAGGTTCGTACCAGCCCAGCGCACTGATTATGGCTCCTGTTACTACCAATAATACCATAATACGCCCAGGCATCATTTTTGTTTCATCCATTAAAATTTGTACAAATGCACAAATCAGTCCCCCCACCCAAAATGCATTCACGTAGTCCATCCTATGGCTCCTTTCCTGTTTTTCCAAAAACTTTCAGCCATAGTATCTGCATTTCGGCAATTTTATATACGTTTTCGCTGCTTATGCCTTGTTCCGGTGCCGCTGCTTACCCGATAGCCACTCATCCGGCAGCTGTACCAGGATAACCGCTGCAAAAACAATCACGCAGCCCAGAATCTGCTTTCCCGTAAGCGTCTGATCCTCTTTCAGAAATCCGATTTCGTAGGCAATCCATCCGGATACTGCCGCTACCACAGATTCCAAACTCATAATCAGCGCTGCTACCGTTGGATTGACACCCTTCTGCCCCACGATTTGAAGTGTATAAGCTACCCCACAGCTCATCACTCCGGCATACAATAAGGCTGTCATTCCCTCCGTTATCTGGCTGACAGCAGGCTGTTCCCAGATAAAAGCACAGGCAGCACAAACAATTCCGCACACAAAGAACTGAATGCAGGATACCACCGTACCATCCGTATCCTCTGCAAAATAATCCACAATCATGATATGTACCGCAAATACCAGCGCACACAGAAAGACCATGATATCCCCACCATTCAGCACAAGGCTCTCCGTCATACACAGCAGATACATGCCAATTGCAGCCATCACTGCCGCAAACCATACCACCGGTGCTACTTTCTTTTTCAAAAAAATACCGGCCAGCGGTACAAAGATAATATAAAGTGTGGTAATGAATCCCGCTTTCCCCACAGTAGTATATTTGATACCAAACTGCTGCAGCGTGCTGGCTACCGTGAGAGCCAGTCCACAGCAAAGCCCTGCCTGAAGATTCCTCTTCCACTGGGCTTTGGTGAATTTGCCTTTCGTCAGCTTTCCGGTCAGTAAAAGGTAGACCACCAGCGAAAGCGCTCCAATCAGAGAGCGTACTCCGTTAAATGTAAAGGGCTGCATATATTCCATCCCTTTACTCTGGGACACGAACGCCATACCCCAGATGCAGGCTGTTAAAAACAGCAGAAACGAACTTCCTGCGGATGATTTCTTCATCAGTAAAATCTCCTAGCAATCTCCATGACCACATCCCTTAACACTTTGCCGCTGCAGTCTATGGTCACATGAGCATATTTTTCATAAAGAGGTATCCTCTCCTCATAAAGGTCGCGCAGCGTCTGACCAGGCATGAGCGTCACTCCTCTGGCATTCAGGTCCCCCAGTCTCTCAGCCACTTCCTCATAAGGAAGTTTTAAATAGACTACCTGTCCGATCAGGCGCAGATGCTCCATGGCTTCTTTGCCATAAATCACGCTTCCGCCGGTAGCAATGACGCTTCCCTCCAGCGTCAAAGAAGCGTTCACCTCATTCTCAATCTTCCAGAAACCTTCCACACCGTGCTCTTCAATCAGTTCGTGAAGCAGCTTTCCATATTTTTCCTGAATGACCAGATCTGAATCTACGAACCGGCAGCCCAGATGCTTTGCAAGGACTACCCCTACGGTACTCTTGCCCGCTCCGGGCATTCCGATCAGCACGATATTTTCCCTGCGCTTCATCTTACTGATCTCCCAGGTACGCAATGACTTCCACTTCACACAGTACATTCTTGGGAAGTGTCTTCACTGCAACACAGCTTCTGGCCGGCTTCTCTGTAAAATACTGAGCATAAATCTCGTTGAAAGTAGCGAAATCTGCCATATCAGCCAGGAAACAGGTGGTCTTAACCACGTTCGTATAATCACAGCCTGCTTCTGCAAGAATCGCTCCGATGTTCTTCATGACCTGAGTCGTCTGAGCCACGATATCTGTGCCTTCAATCTCTCCGTTAGCAGGATTGATGGCAATCTGGCCTGAAGCAAATAACATTTTGTCTACAATAATTCCCTGAGAATAGGGGCCGATAGCTGCAGGTGCCTTATCTGTTGCAATTTTTTTCATCATAGTATTTTTCTCCTTTATCTGTTTTCGCAATCTGTTACGATTTATCTGGACATATCCACTTCCGGCTCATCAAACTCTGCCGTTACATAGAAGCCTCTTGCATTTTCCACAATGTCTGCCACCATGCCTTCTCTCGACTTGAGCCTGTACCGGAAAGGAATATTCGGCGACATGGCAAGAGACGGGTCTATAGTATAATAATAGTTACTGGGAAGCAAACCTTCTGTCACAGTAATCTTCTGCCCTACTTCCAGAAGTCCCTGCCGTTCCATCTTAAACTCCATTCTACGCATCTTCATCACTTCCTTCGCCAAAACGTAACAGTTCAGACGCGCCATTCGCAAAGCATCGAAGATGCTTTTGGCTGCAGCCTGCGGCGGTTTCCGCTGCTTCTCAGCTACCTTTGCTCATATTCCGGACTTGTCTGAACTGTTACTATTATACTATTCCCGTATCGGATTGACAAGTCAGGATTTCACATTCCCTGTTCGCCAGTTACCATTCAGTCATCATCTTGATTTGGTCGCTTTGCAGCTTTTCTGTCGCCGGCGTAACTCCAAATCATGCCTGTGGCCAACCGTGAATAACAAAAGCAGTTACATGGGATGAGCATTGGACATATGGAAGAAAATCAAGTTCTTTCTGAACTTTCGGTGTACATGACGTTAAATTACGGATATTTTTCATACCGAGAATGTCCATTTTATAGCGATGCTAGTGGATAATAACATTATTTTTTTAGTTTTATCCGACGAAAACCATTTTTCAGCGATACTAACAGATAAAAACTCTATTTTTCCCTGTTTCATCCGACGAAATCAACCACTTTACAGCGATACTAACGGATAAAAGTTCTATTTTTCCCTGTTTCATCCGACGAAATTAACCACTTTTCAGCGATACTAACGGATAAAAACTCTATTTTTCCCAGTTTCATCTGACCAATATCACCTTTTTACAGCGATACCAACGGATAAAAACTTCATTTTTTCAGTTTCTGTCCGCTTCAAGACTTTATTCAACCCACAAATCAATGTCCCGTATACCCATAGTCAAGAAAGAACCAAATTTTTCTGTATATATGCAAAGGCATGACGAAACAGATACTTGCAGAACGCCATTAATTGTCAGTCGAATCACCATAAAGAACCTAACCCTTGTAACTTAACTGACGTTGATGGATAAATAGTAACGTTCGCCACGCAGTGCCTCCAAACATCAGCCCACGCTTTCAATCACGACACCATGCGCAATTCCCGGCACACTTTGTCCCTCATTAAAACTGGTTTTGCTCAGCAATGCACCGGTAGGCAGAAAAAGTACTTTTTTCCAGTTGCCCTCTTCGATCTGTTTCAGGATATAAGCCGACAAAGTGACTGCGCTGCAGCCGCAGCCGCTGCCTCCGGCATGGGTGTCCTGTGTCTCGGCATCATAGATTTCTATGCCGCAGTCCATGTGGCGCTCTGCGATGTCATATCCCTTTTCCCGCAAAAGATCGAGAAGGACAGTCTGTCCCACGCTGCCCAGGTCTCCGGTAATGATTTTATCATAAGCTTCCGGAACACAGTTAAAATCTTGAAAATGTCGGGCTATGGTATCTGCTGCAGCGGGAGCCATACATGCACCCATATTCATGGAATCTTTCAATCCATAATCCACAATTTTACCGGTGGTTACAGCAGTAATGCGGGCACGTGGTTTGCTGCCCGGCTGCTTTCCCAGAATGAAAGCACCGCTTCCGGTTACTGTCCAGGTAGCAGAGAGCGGACGCTGATTACCATATTCCAGCGGATAACGGAATTCTTTTTCAGCACTACCGAAGTGGCTGGAGGTCACACAGGCCACAATGTCCGCATATCCTGCTGCCACAGCCATTGCTCCCAGTGAAATACTTTCCCCGCAGGTGGAACAAGCGCCATATACCCCGAAAAGCGGTATTTCATAAGAAGAAAGACCAAAGGAAGTAGCGATTGACTGTCCCAGCAGATCACCTGCAAACAGATACCTGATTTCCTCCGGTTTAAGCTTTGCTTTCTCAAGAGCCATGTAAACTGCATCTTTCTGCAGATTGCTCTCTGCTTCCTCCCATGTCTTGCAGCCGAACAAATCATCATCTCCCGCCATATCAAAGAGCAATCCTAAGGGACCCTCTCCTTCCTTTTTGCCTACAATACTGGCACTGCTTCTGATATATACCGGTTCTTCCAGATAAATGCTCGACTTTCCTGCCTGTCTGTTCATTTTATTCTCCTTTCCATACACTGCGTTTTCAGCTTCGCAGTTTTTCATTATCAGAATAACCGTATGGCAGGAAAATATACCGTCTGTAAATCTGAAAGAAAAATAGAAAAGCGGCTTGTACGATTGGGACATGCCTTTTTCCATACAAACCGCTTTGTGTTTCGTGTGATAATTTTATAATTTATTGTGCACTATTGTCTTCTTCCACTACATAAATCAGACTCGTCACCGTATAGAGGACCTTACCGTCATATTCCACTCTTGACCAGCCGGATGCTTCATCATAGCCGGTTCTGTGAGCTGTCTGCCCATACTCCAGCTGGCAATGAATGGAGCCGTTCTCCTGATCTGTACTCGGCTCCAGTCTCAGGTTAACCACAATTTTTGCAGATATGGTATCATCACAATCCGTAAATGTAATCACTCTGCCGGTACTTGTGGTAACTATGTCATCCGCCGAAGGTGTACTCCCCGACTGTTCACCGGAAGAAGTTCCACTGTCTGAGGTGCTACTGCCTGAAGTGCCATTGTCCGAGGCACCTGCTGTTCCCGATGAGAGTTCCGTAGTCAGCAGCCTGCTCGCCGCATAAAGTACCTGCCCGTTATATTCCAGTCTGGACCAGCCTGCCGCATCATTGACACCTGTTCTTCTGGCAATTTCGCCATTCTTCAACTGAGTCACAACCGTATCGTCCCTCTCAGTACTTGGCTCAGACCTTAAATTGGTCACTTCCTTGGCAGTTACTGTTTCATCAACTTCCTGGAATGTCAATCCCAGAACAGATCCGTCATCTTGGCTTCCATCCGGCTGACCTGCACTTGCCTGCCCATCGTCACCGATACCGCCTTCCTGTGAGCCATTCTGTCCCTCACCGGACGGGTTCACACCTTCTGTTCCTTCAGTGTAAGATCCCGTTTCTTTCAAAGTGTCGTTAAACGTTTCCTGGGTAGCCTGGCCAATACCCTGACTGGGTTTACTTTCATCCGCGTGAAACAGTTTCCATATCATGGCGCAAAGTACCACTATAATCACAAGCAACACAATCGCTCCGATTACCGTGACAACACTGCTTGGTCCGTCATCCTCCAGATATCCGTAATCCTCTCTGTCATATTTTCCGCTCTTCATATGCGCACCTCTTATGCCTCATATCTGGCAGCCTGCTCCCTGATCAGCTCGATATCCTCAAAATAATTGATTCTCATGGCACTCTTCACCTCGGAAAGTGTCTGCGCAGCTGTCTCTCTTGCAACCTCACTGCCCTTCTTCAGCACTTCATATACAGCAGGAATGTCTTTCTCCAGTTCCTTACGGCGATTGCGGATAGGCTCCAGAGTCTCCTGCATTACATTGTTCAGGAATTTCTTGACTTTTACATCTCCCAGACCACCTCTGGTATAATGAGCCTTTAGTTCCTCCAGATTAGCATAATCAGGCAGATATCTTTCAAAATGCTCGTCCCTACAGAATGCATCTAAATAAGTAAATACGGTATTGCCCTCCAGATGTCCCGGATCGCTCACTAACAAATGCAAAGGATCGGTATACATGCTCATAATCTTGGTACGTACCTCATCGGCACTGTCAGCAAGATAGATACAGTTGCCAAGAGATTTGCTCATCTTGGCTTTGCCATCCACGCCGGGCAGTCTCTGGCATGCTTCATTCTCAGGAAGCAGCGCCTTAGGCTCTACCAGAACAGGGGCATATACGCTATTAAACTTATGAACGATTTCTCTTGTCTGCTCGATCATGGGCAGCTGGTCGCCGCCAACAGGAACCGTTGTAGCCTTGAACGCAGTGATATCAGCAGCCTGACTGATAGGATAGGTAAAGAAGCCCACAGGAATGCTGGCTTCAAAATTCCTCATCTGAATCTCGCTCTTAACGGTAGGATTGCGCTGCAGTCTGGATACGGTCACCAGATCCATGTAATAGAAGGTCAGTTCGCACAGCTCGGAAATCTGAGACTGAATGAACAGGGTGGACTTGGCAGGATCCAGTCCGCAGGACATATAATCCAGAGCCACCTCGATAATGTTCTGACGCACTTTCTCAGGGTTCTCAATATTGTCGGTGAGCGCCTGTGCATCTGCGATCATGATAAAGGTCTTCTTATATTCACCGGAATTCTGCAGTTCCACACGTCTGCGAAGGCTTCCCACATAGTGCCCTACGTGCAGTCTGCCTGTGGGTCTGTCACCGGTTAAAATAATCTTATCCATTGATTTACTCCTCCAAAAAGTATTCTTCTATTTATCATACCATTTTTTTGGAGGTTTTGCAATCAGGCAGCTCATTATTTTGACCCGAAAACTTCAGAACCGTTACTCAAAAAACGGCAACCGCCGCTCTCTCAAGCTAACGTCTGCCGTTACTAAAAAGTGTACAAATTATAATCTGCCCAATCGTTTCATTAACGGGATGGGATTATTGGCTGTAATCAGTGCTGCTCCCTTGCTGATACAGAAATCTACATCCTCCTCATTGTCTGCGCAGTACATATGGATAGGAAGTCCTTTTTCCAGATAAATCGGTGCCACTTCAGATTTCAGGATCTTCATGGAAAGCCCTATCTCATCATAATAGCTGTATGTATCCGGTTCAAATTCACCCATCTGGAAGTCAGGATAGCCCATGGTACGTCCATTGTAACGTGTCTTGATGTACTTGATGATACGTCCGTTGAACGCATAGAAATAACAGTTATCAAAGAATCCATACTTTTTCAGAAGTTCCACGGTGATATCAACAGTTTCCTCTGTATATTCTTTAATTTCCACACCAAGGATAAAATCCGGGCGCTTTTCGGCACAGAGCTTCAAAGTTTCTTCCAGGGTAGGAACTTTAATTCCCTGACCCACAAACTTGTCTCCGAATTTGCTCTTAAAAGCAGGCTCCAGTTTCCTTACCTCCTCAAATGTCATGTTGCGCAGTTCCCCCTGGACACCGCAAGTGCGCATAGGATTGCCGTCATGCATCAGCACAGGTACCTTATCTTTGGTCAGCCATACGTCAAACTCAAAGGCATCCACGCCAAGATCAAGGGCTGCCTCATAAGAAATCAGAGTATTCTCAGGATACTCTGCGCAGTAACCACGGTGACCTTCTACTAATATGTTCTTTCCTTCCTGATTCATCTTGTTTTCCCTCCTGTTCAAAACAATAAGTTTTCGGAATCCTTAATCTTTTCATTCAGATTTCGGAAATAATGATCAAATCCACTGTCATTGGGATGAAGTCTTAAATCAGCGAAATAACTTTCGTCCTGCGGAACAAATTCAAAACCGTCTATACAGGTAATATTTTCATAGTTTTTTACAATGCTTTCAATATCTTTCTTAACATTGCAAAATTCCCCGAAAGCAGTTGCGTTCTCACAACCTTTGCGCCAGATCGGAGTGATAGCGAAAATTCTCGCATGCGGATAATTTCTGTTCAAGGCATCATAAAAAGCATAGCACCTGTCCTTAAAATCTTCCTCGCTTGATTTGCTCCAGTCATTGGTACCGTAAGCCACAGAAATGTAATCAGGTTCAAACGTTTCCCGCGCCTGAGCCAGCGCAGGGAAAAATATCTCTCCGCCGATTCCCTTATTGATCTCTTCCGCATCAAGCGCTTCTGCCAGTCTTGCTGCATAGCGCTTAGAGGGCCGCAGAGCATCGTATCCCTGTGTAATGGAATCTCCGAACACGAGCAGCTTTTTGGCAGGCTTAACGGGCTTTATAAATGCGCCGTCATCAAGTGATAACTCCCTGATCTCCACTGCCACTGACCATGGCAGGTAAATGCAGACTTTCTTGGTTCCATCACCCAATGCAAAGGCTTTGGAAAATTCACCGAGAGGCAGCTGGATCTGAGTGTAATCCTCAGGCAATTTCACCTCAGAATAGTTGTCCAGATTCCCGACCGATCTGCCGTTTACCATAATATCAAAGGAAAAATATTGACGGGATGATCCCGGAGCAACATTCACCTTCAGGAAAAGTGAGCAGCTGTCTGTTTCAAAATACAGCTTTATGCCTGCACCGGCAAACGTTTTTTTATGGAAATCTGCACTCGCTTTTCTATAAATTTCTTCTTGCTCTTCAGTAAATCTGCAAGGGCAAATACCACTATCGGTTTCTACAAATCTCACTGCTCCCAGACATATATTCCGAATCTGTTCAAAATTAAGCTTCATTATTTAATCCTCCTTGTACATTATAAAAAACGAATCAGAGCATGTCAATTTTACCTATTCATATAGACAATTCGCTCCGTTATTGATTCTTTTTCTGATTCTGTTGCTCACAATCTGCTCTTTTTCTCAAAAATACAAACCGCCCCATACGCATACCGCGCCTGGGGCTGATCTGTTATTATTTTACTGCCTTGATCTTCATGGTGAGTGCGATACGCTTTTTGGCAACATCCACTTCCAGCACCTGAACCTCTACGATATCGCCCACGCTGACTGCCTCCAACGGATGCTTGATAAAACGGTCCGTAATCTGGGAAATATGTACCAGACCGTCCTGGTGAACACCAATGTCTACAAACACGCCAAAGTCAATGACATTGCGGACAGTACCTTTCAGAATCATACCCGGTTTCAAATCCTTCATTTCCAATACATCACTGCGAAGAATGGGCTTAGGCATGTCATCTCTGGGGTCACGAGCAGGCTTTTCCAGCTCCTTCAGGATATCGGTAAGCGTAATTTCACCGATTCCCAGCTCTTCGGCCAGTTCTTTCTTATTTTTGATGCGCTTTTCGAGACTGGTAATAGCATCTGGCTGTGCGCTGTCAGATGCATTTGCCTGCACACTGCTGATGTCACCCGCTGCTGTTCTTCCCTGATTTTTATTTTTCCCCTTGTCTGCTGCAGTATCTTCTACTACAAAGCTGCCCATGGCTGCTGCCAACGCTTTACCCATGGCGGTATTGGTATTGCGTACCTGGATAGTCTTCTGGCGGCCGTCGTTTCTGCGGCCATTGGCACCGTTTCCGCCATTCTGAGCGCTTCCCGCGCTGCCGGCATGTCCCTGACCGGCACCGTTTTTGCCTTCTCCTGCTCCGTTTCTGCCCTGTCCTGCTCCCTGGTTCGCTCCCTGAGCAGTCTTGCCTGCTGCTTTTTCTGCCGCAGCCTTTTTCTGGAACGCTTTGATATCTTCCATGGTCAGACCAAGCTTGTCCAAAAGCTTCATCGCTGCTTCATAAGACTCGGGATGTACGCTGGTTGCATCCAGAGGATTTTCACCGTCCAGGATTCTCATGAAACCGGCACACTGCTGAAAAGCTTTAGGTCCCAGCTTAGATACTTTCAACAACTGCTTGCGGTTGGTGAATCTGCCGTTGGTCTCACGGTATTCCACGATATTTTTGGCAATTGTCTTGTTGATACCGGAAATGTATTCAAGTAAGGAAGCGGATGCCGTATTCAGATCCACACCGACCTTATTCACGCTGTCCTCTACCACACCGTTCAGCGCCTCGCTCAGCTTCTTCTGATTCATATCATGCTGGTACTGACCTACACCGATGGACTTAGGGTCGATTTTTACAAGCTCTGCCAAAGGATCCTGGAGACGGCGGGCGATGGAAGCCGCACTCCTCTGTCCCACATCAAACTGTGGGAATTCCTCTGTTGCCAGTTTGCTTGCAGAGTAAACAGATGCCCCTGCCTCATTTACGATGATATACTGCACCGGTCTGTCCAGTTCCTTCAACAGTTCTACAATGACCTGCTCGGACTCTCTGGAAGCAGTTCCGTTTCCTACGGAAATCAGGTCTACGTGATATTTCTTGATCAGCTTCTTAAGCTCAGCTTTCGATTCTTCCACCTTGTTCTGAGGCGCAGTGGGATAGATTACCTTCGTATCCAGCACCTTACCGGTAGGATCTACAATTGCCAGCTTACAGCCGGTACGGAAAGCAGGATCCCAGCCCAGCACTACTTTTCCTGCAATAGGGGGCTGAAGCAGAAGCTGCTCCAGATTCTTACCGAATACCTGGATAGCACCGTCCTCAGCTTTCTCCGTCAAGTCATTACGGATCTCTCTTTCAATAGCAGGAGCGATCAGACGCTCATAGCTGTCACTGATCACATCTTCCAGCACAGGGGTTGTCACCGCATTGTCTTTTGTAATTACCATTTTTGCCAGATAACGCAGGATTCTCTCTTCCGGGGCATTGATCTTCACCGTCAGGACTTTCTCGGCCTCACCACGATTCAGTGCCAGTACGCGATGACCTGCAATTTTCTTTACAGGCTCTTCAAAATGATAATACATCTCATACACCGACTGGGCCTTCTCATCCTTAGCTTCGCTGACTACCACGCCTTCCTCTACAGTAATATTGCGGATATAAAGACGATAATCTGCTTCATCAGAGATGCTCTCCGCAATAATATCCTTTGCTCCCTGAATCGCCTCAGCAGCACTTGCAACGCCTTTCTCCTCAGATACATACTTCTGCGCTTCCTCTTCCAGTGAACCGGTAATCTCCTGCGCCAGAATCACCTGAGCAAGACCATCCAGTCCCTTTTCCTTCGCCACAGAAGCACGTGTTTTACGTTTCGGACGATACGGGCGATACAAGTCCTCTACTACAACCTGCGTCTCCGCTGCCAGAATCTTCTCTTTCAATTCCTCAGTCAGCTTCCCCTGCTCCTCTATACTTGCAATTACCTGCTCCTTCTTCTCCTCAAGATTGCGCAGATACACCAGTCTCTCATGCAGATTACGCAGCTGCTCATCATTCAAAGACCCCGTAACTTCCTTACGATATCTGGAAATAAACGGAATCGTGTTTCCCTCATCGATCAGCTCAACAGCAGCTTCCACCTGCCATTTCTCTACTTGCAGTTCTTCCTTGATCTTCAAAATAATATCCATAAACTCTTTCCTTTCCAGCCCGCCTGGTATCTGTCACTTTCCAACAGATCAGCAGACCTTGCCGGGCATCATCCCTGCCCTCGCACTCCTCCCATTATACTGTAAACCCACCCATCTTGTAAAGCGGACATTCGCAATCCGCTTTGCAAATGGCGCGTCTGAACTGTTATTACGCCGGAACATTTTATACTTTTTTTGTCAACTACTCACCACTTACAGAAGTGGGAGCTTGTGACTATCCGGTAGTGCCAACGATTATCTCTCCTACCTTTGTTACGCAGTTGCCTGCGCTGATGTCACATCACGGGACGGTTGACACCCTTTCGGGATTTGCGCC
>JAFTVH010000193.1 GCA_017465845.1 Lachnospiraceae bacterium
ATGGCACCTATAGAGCCATCAGCCTTCTGACCAGTAATTTCTTTCACACCGCACAGCCCTGCCAGACTGATTCTTCCTCCAAAAGCAGGACATCTGACGACACACATACAGCATCCATTTCCATATCTTACACAATTATTCATGGGACCTGCCGTTCCGGTGGCATCAATAAAGACATCTCCTTCGTACACATTGCCGCAAGCCGTTTCTACAGCAAGCAGTCTGTCTCCATCTTTCTGTACCTTGATCACTCTTTCCTTTAGGTGAATCTCAACTCCCTGCTTCAGCAGATAATCGGTGATTGCCACCGGTGTCTTGACAATATCATACAGGCTGGCATGCTTATGACCGGGGAATTCTATATTAACATGATTGCAGCCGCTGTCAATGACCTCAAAAAGGTCTCCGCCGCCCATGGCAATCATTTCCTCCGTGGCAGTGAATCTGCCGTTATTCCTCATGATACCGCCTACCAGCCCGGTACCCAGCAGACTGTCTGTCCGTTCCAGTAATACTACTTCCGCTCCATTTTTTCCGGCACAATATGCTGCTCCGCATCCGGCCCAGCCGCCTCCTACTACCACTACTTTCATGTTGATTCCCTTCTACTGTACATGTAAAATATATGTAGTTTAGCCAGAAACTATGCATTAAGTCGTAGCTAACATTACTGTGAAAGACCTTCTATACGGACCGCCAGCGGCCCCTCATAATTGCTGCTGCGATACCGTTCCGCAGAGAAGATCATTTTATCCTGTACCTTTAAGAGGTTACCGCAGCCTGTCTTTCATAGGAATTCCTTCCCGGCTATAAGGCTCTTTTGCTTTTAGATAAAAGCATTCCAAAAGATTCTGTCACATCTGGTGCACAGATACAGTCATATTCTCCGGCTACTACAGGCTCACTGTCCAGAAGCTCCAGCGTATTCCTTCCGGCATTATCTCCTCAGAGGAATCCACAAGTTTCCTGATGCGGCTGCATATCTGCCCGATTGCGCTCTCTTCCAGACAGTCAAAGGAGTATTCCGCATAATGCTCCCCGTCTGATACCCTTACTACAAATCCCCTTGCGCTTAAAAGGTCCTCCTCACTCACAAACATGTTTCTCCCGGATACTCCGTAGGACCTGGCCGTAGAATCCACTGCCAGAACAGATACATAAGGATAGGTCTCCTGCAGGCAGGAAAGCCATAATCTATCTGCTCGCCACTTATAAAAGGACGCCCGCTAGTCAATTTGCAACTTCGAGGACGCCCTTTCACTTTTAATAATTAAACGCTTTTAATAATACAATGTAACTTCTTCTCTTAGTGTTTCACACTAATCCACTTCAAATATCCATTGATAAATAAATCCAATGCGCCGTCCAGCACTGCATCCACATTACCGGTCTCCACATCAGTCCTGTGGTCCTTTACCATGGTATAAGGCTGCAGGACATAGGAACGAATCTGGTTACCCCAGGCGATATCCTTGACCTCACCGCGGATATCAGACAGCTTCTCTACATTGGCTTCCTGCTTGAGCAGATACAGCTTGGCTTTCAACATCTGCATAGCCTTGTCCTTATTCTGGAACTGGCTTCGCTCATTCTGACACTGAACAACCGTACCGGTAGGAATATGGGTGATTCGGATTGCAGAGGATGTCTTATTAATATGCTGTCCACCGGCACCGCTGCTTCGGTAGGTATCTATCCTCAGATCCTTCTCATCGATTTCCACATCAAGATCTTCCTCGATATCCGGCATAACATCCAGGGATACAAAAGAGGTCTGGCGCTTGCCCTGGGCATTGAAAGGAGAGATACGCACAAGGCGGTGAACACCTTTCTCTGATTTTAAATATCCATAAGCATTCTCACCGTTTACCTGGAAGGTAACGGACTTGATACCGGCCTCATCGCCGTCCAGATAATCCAGGATCTCCACGGTAAAGCCTTTTCTTTCAGCCCATCTTGTATACATACGGTACAACATGCCACACCAGTCGCAGCTCTCTGTACCGCCGGCACCTGCATTCAGTTTCAGGATCGCATTGTTCTTATCATACTCTCCTGACAAAAGAGTACCGATGCGAAGCTCTTCCAGCTCACTGATAAATTCATCCAGTTCGCCACGGATCTCGGCTACCAGTTCTTCGTCGTTTTCTTCATATCCCATCTCGATCAGAGTCAGGATATCTTCGTACTGCGTCTCCAGCTTACGATATTCTCCTACCGTATCCTTCAGATTCTTCAGCACTTTCATCTGCTTGTTGGAGCGGTCCGGATCATCCCAGAAGCCCGGAGCCTCCATTTCCATCTCTAATTCTTCGATACGCTTTGACTTGTTAGCCAGGTCAAAGTGAATCCCTCACTTCCGCTAATGGAGTTTCGTAAGTCAAAATTTCAGATTTCATCTGGTCTAATTCTACCAATTAACGTCACCTTCTTTCTTAATAGATGATTGCTTATTATTTTCTGCCGCAACATTGCTTATATTTTTTGCCGCTGCCGCAGGGGCAGGGATCGTTGGGGTAAATTTTGGTATTTTCACGTTTCTTTGGGGCTTTGGCGAGTGAATCGTCCTTGTTGGTGCCGGTTACTTTGGCTACCTGCTCTCTCTCTACCTTCTGCTCAATCTTGATACGGAACAGGAGACGGACAGTCTCTTCCTTGATGTTCTGGGTCATTTCATCGAACATCTCATAGCCGCTCATCTTGTATTCTACAAGAGGATCTCTGTTACCGTAAGCCTGCAAGCCGATACCCTGACGGAGCTGGTCCATATCGTCGATGTGGTCCATCCACTTACGGTCGATGACCTTCAACAGGATGACACGCTCGATTTCACGGATTGCTTCGGGCTCCGGGAATTCTGCCTCTTTGCTTTCATACAGCTTGACAGCTTCTTCTTTCAGCTGCTGCTTTAAGCTGTTCTTCTTGGGCTTCTGTACTCTCTCAGCAGTAACGGGCTGTAAAGGAATGGTGGGCAGAAGCAGCGCATTCAGCTCCTTGAAATCCCATTCTTCCACATCTGCATCATCATTGATACTGATGTCTACACAGTTTTCAGCGATATCGGTAATCATCTTGTAGATGACATCTCTCATGCTCTCTCCGTTCAGAACACGGCGTCTTTCATCATAGATAATCTCACGCTGTTCGCTCATGACACGGTCGTACTCCAACAGATTCTTACGAATACCAAAGTTGTTATTTTCGATCTTCTTCTGGGCAGTCTCGATCGCACTAGTCAGGGACTTGTGCTCTATTTCCTGTCCTTCCGGAATGCCCAGTGCGTTGAACATATTGATCAGTCTCTCGGAACCGAACAGTCTCATCAGTTCGTCCTGCAGGGAAATATAGAACTTGGACTCACCGGGATCTCCCTGACGACCGGAACGTCCTCGCAACTGGTTGTCGATACGTCTTGATTCATGTCGTTCTGTACCGATGATCTTCAGTCCGCCTGCTGCCTTCGCCTCATCATCCAGCTTGATATCGGTACCGCGACCTGCCATGTTGGTAGCAATGGTAACAGCACCGTGGATACCTGCATCTGCTACGATTTCAGCCTCCATTTCATGGAACTTCGCATTCAGGACCTTATGGTGGATACCTCGTTTGGTCAGTCTGCGGCTGATCTCTTCACTGGCTTCGATGGTGATGGTACCTACCAGCACGGGCTGGTTCTTGGCATGAGCCTCTTCTACTGCGGCAACAATGGCCTGCAGCTTCTCTTCTTTTGTCTTATATACCGCATCCTGTAAATCGTTACGGATAACAGGCTTATTGGTAGGAATCTCAATAACATCCATTCCGTAGATCTCACGGAATTCATTCTCTTCGGTAAGTGCGGTACCGGTCATACCACATTTCTTGGCAAACAGATTGAAGAAGTTCTGGAAGGTAATAGATGCCAGCGTCTTACTTTCTCTCTTAACCTTTACATGCTCCTTCGCCTCGATAGCCTGGTGCAGACCATCGGAATAACGGCGCCCCGGCATGATACGTCCGGTAAATTCGTCTACGATCAGTACCTGATCATCTTTTACCACATAATCCTGATCACGGAACATCAGATTGTGGGCACGCAGTGCCAGGATCACATTGTGCTGAATCTCCAGATTCTCCGGGTCAGCATAGTTCTCTATATGGAAGAAGCGCTCAACCTTTTCCATACCGGCTGCAGTCAGGTTGACGATCTTATCCTTTTCATTTACAACAAAATCTCCTGTCTCCTCCTGCACGATACCCATGATGGCATCCATCTTGGACAGCTCCTGCATATCCTCGCCGCGGTGCATCTGTCTTGCCAGCAGGTCACACATCTCATACAGTGCGGTAGACTTGCCGCTCTGACCGGAAATGATAAGCGGTGTTCTGGCTTCATCAATGAGCACAGAGTCCACCTCATCGATGATGGCATAATTCAGATCACGCAGCACCAGCTGCTCTTTATAAATTGCCATGTTATCACGCAGATAATCAAAGCCCAGTTCATTATTGGTTACATAGGTAATATCGCAGGCATAAGCGGCTCTTCTTTCATCCGGTGTCATGCTGTTGAGCACCACACCTACCTTCAGACCCAGGAACTCATGTACCTGTCCCATCCACTCGGCGTCACGCTTTGCCAGATAATCATTAACGGTTACAACATGGACACCCTTGCCCTGCAGTGCATTCAGATATGCCGGAAGGGTAGATACCAAGGTCTTACCTTCACCGGTACGCATCTCAGCGATACGTCCCTGATGGAGGATAATACCACCAATCAACTGTACTCTGTAATGCTCCATATTCAAAGCTCTCTTTGCTGCCTCACGTACGGTAGCAAACGCCTCCGGAAGTAAATCATCCAGCGTCTCACCTTCTGTCAGACGCTTTTTGTACTCTTCTGTCTTACCGCGGAGCTCTTCATCGCTCAGCGCCTGCATGGTGGGGCGAAGTGCTTCGATCTTATCCACCAAAGGCATGATACGCTTCAGTTCTCTGCTGCTATGGGTTCCAAATATTTTCTCTACAACTTTCATGTTTCCTCACAATCCGCTGCAGCTTGTGCAGCTTATCACAAAACCTATCGTCTATTGTAACAGATTTTTTGTGAAGATTCAACCTTTCGGCATGTTTTGATACTGAACAATTTGTAAACAATGTGTAAAGAGGCTTAATCACGCCTCATCGTACAGCTTCTGAATAAACTCCCTGCACTGAACATTATTTTCCGGCGTTGTATTTTCCAATGTAGCATGGATAAACGGCTTCCTCTCTTTCATAAAGCGAATCAGGGAAGTATAATCCATCTGTCCCAGCCCTGCTCCCACGGAAATCAGCCTGCCATCCTGTACTTTATAATCTTTAATATGTACTACTTCTACATCCTCTCCAATCAGTTCTATCGCTTCCTCAATAATTTCGTCTGCTCTCTCATAATTGCTGATATCCAGCAGATTCACCGGATCCAGAATAATCTGCAGATTGGGAGAATTAATGGTATCCAGCATGATGCGGGCTCGTTTGGCATCATATACAATATGCTGATATACCGGCTCAATTCCGATGATAACGCCCATCTTC